>JAHFQQ010000019.1 GCA_023259235.1 Polaromonas sp.
GGAGACAAGTACATCGGCTTGTCCCCCTTCGGCCATGGCCAGCAAGAAATTGTCAAACGGGTCCGGTGACCGGTCAACACGTGGCAAGGTTTCAAGCCATACGGCCATGCCGCGCAACTGGTTGACCAGTTCGCCCGCCAATGCCGGACGTATCAGCGCGCGCAGGCTGTCGCGCCGGGTGACCGCGCGAATTTCCTGCAACTGCAAATCGCACGTCAGCAGTTCAAAAGCGCCACGCCGCCAGGCGGTCAGCAATTGCGCAGGGGCTGACAAATTGACAAGCAGCGCGCTGACCAGCACATTGGTATCCAGCACGACGCGCATGGCGATTTAGCGCTGACGTTTTTGGGCGGGCGGCGTTGCCGTGGCCAAACCCCGGCGGGTTTTTGGCTCCGTGGGTGCCGCCGGCTTGAAAGAGTCGTACATCCCGGCGCTAAGACCCTCAGAGCGCACTTGTGCCAAAACTTCTTCAATCAGACTGTTGGCGTCTTGCGCATCCAGCCCGGCAAAACCCGCTCTTGCCTGCGCCAGCGTCTGGTCAAAAACACGCCACCTCACCGCTTCTTCAACAAAGCTCGACAAGTCGCCTTTTTTGAAGCCGCGTTGCGCCAAAAAACTGCGCACGACAATGTTGGTTTGATCTGAAATGACCAAATTCCAGCGGATCGATGGCGCGGCAGGGGATGGCGTAGGCATGGTGCGAGACCTGTGTTTGTGTGTTTATGCGCAATGGTAGCACGATGCGGATTCAAGCGAACGGACCGCAGCCATGAACCCGGGCCGGCCTTCGCCCCGCCCATGCCATGATTCAAGAATGACGCCACCCCAAGCAGCGCGGCATGCGCGCTGCCTTGTGCGGTTAAGCGGGTTCAGCCCGCCATCGCGGACCGTCGCCAACCGGTCAATGCGCCGTCCAGTTGTGCCGCCAGCCGCTGTAGTCTTTGTCGGTCAGCAGTATCCACAAGGCAAGCACCGCAATCGCCACGCCGAAGACCAGCGCATTCATGGTCGCCTGGTAATGCGTGTTGAATCCGAGTGCCCACGGAGACACGATCAGCCACAAGCCGAGCCCCACCTCGGTCCACTCCTCCCACGCACGCGGCACGAAAATCGCGCCCAGCGCGGCGGCGATAAGCGCCAGCCCGATGACGACTGAATTGGCCATTGCCATCGTCATATCCTGGAAGCCCAGCGCCCAAGGCGAGAGGACAACCCCTACGCCCAAAACGGCGTTAACCGGGTCCTGCCAATGCTTAAGTTGCTTCATCATATTGACCTCCTGTCAGCCAGAAAGAACCAGTCTTTAACTGACTTTGGTTTGACCTGCCGCGCTCAGCTTTGTTCCCCTCAGGGGCAACAGGTTTCGAGGCCACAGCCCACTGATGCCGAACTCCCGCCGGTCACCAAATTGACACCGCCGCCCGTCTGGCGCCTGAAGGTGAAGGCTGGCACGGCTTGGTTCTAGGGCCTTGAATTGCTATTAATTAGATAGCTATAAACGCCCGTTCTATAAGGGCGAAATGCCTATTTCTCTTACAAAAATAGCACCCTGAAGTGCCATTTTTTACAAGCTGCAAAACGGTGAATTTAAAACGGAATGTCGTCGTCCATGTCGTCAAAGCCGCTGGCGGCCTTGGCGGGTGTGGGCGCTGCCCGAGGCGCGACAGCGGGTGCGGCGGGCTGGCGCGGGGCGTCGTAACCGCCGCCGTCGTCGGCTGCGGGGCCGCCCATGCCTTGGCGGCTGCCGAGCATCTGCATCTGGTCGGCGCGGATTTCGGTGGAGTACTTTTCGATGCCGTCCTTGTCGGTCCATTTGCGGGTGCGCAGGCTGCCTTCCACATAGACCTGCGAGCCCTTGCGCAGGTACTGGCCGACAATTTCAGCCAGCCGCCCATTGAACACCACGCGGTGCCATTCGGTATGTTCCTTGGGCTCTCCGGTTTGTTTGTCTTTCCACTTGTCGGTGGTGGCAATGGTGACATTGGCGACCTGGTCGCCGCTGGGAAAGCTGCGCATTTCCGGATCGCGGCCCAGATTGCCGACGATGATGACTTTGTTGATGGATGCCATGACGAATTCTCCTGAGGTCTGATCTTCAGCGGTGAGCGTCAGAGTTTAACTGGCTGGCCGGCCATCGGCTCGCCAGCAGAAGCGGTGGTTGGCGCCGTACGCCCCGGCGCCTTCATGGGCCAGGCAACCAGCAGCCACAGCAGCATCAGTCCGCCGGACGCCATGAATAATCCCTCCGCCCCATGCGCCTTGACAATCCAGCCGCCGAGTGCGCCACCGGCAAAAAGGCCCAGCGACTGCAAGGTGTTGTAAACCCCGAGTGCCGCGCCGCGCGCGTGCGCCGGCGCGGCGCGCGAGGCCAGGCTGGGCTGGCTGGCCTCCAGCACATTGAAGCCGCAAAAAAACAGAAACAGCAAGGTGCCGAGCAAGCCCAGACCATAGGCTGGCGACGCCGTGTGGGAGGTCGCCCAGAGCAGCCCCAGCTGCACCAGAAAAATCAGCCCCACGGCACCCAGGAACACGGCTCTGAGGTAGCCGCGCCGCTCCAGCGGGAACAGCGTCACTGCCATTACCACCAGCGAAGCCAGCAGCGCCGGCAGGTAAAGTTCCCAGTGCAGCGCCTTGTCGAGTCCGGCACCGACCAGCAGCGCGGGAATCGCCATCCACATCGAGAGCTGTACCGCATGCAGCGCAAAGACGCCAAAGTTCAGCCGCAGCAGGGCCGGATTTTTCAACACCTCGCGCACCCGGCCGCGCGGCTGACTGGCATGCAGCCGCGGCTCGGGCGGCGTCCACCACAGCACCACGGCAATGCCCGCCAGGGCCAGCAAGCCGGTCAGGGTAAAAATGCCGTGCAGCCCGATGTGGCTGGCCAGCACCGGGGCGGCCACCAGCGAGATGGCAAACATCAGGGCAATGCTGCCCCCGACCAGCGCCATCGCCTTGGTGCGTACCTCGTCCCGGGTGGCATCCGTCAGCAGCGCGGTCACGGCGGCCGAGATGGCGCCCGCGCCCTGCAGCGAACGGCCGGCGATCAGCCAATTCAGGTCGGGGGCCCAGGCGGCGACAAAGCTGCCCAGCGCAAACACCAGCAGGCCCGAAATGATCACGCGCTTGCGGCCCCAATGGTCGGACGCAATGCCGAGAGGAATTTGCAGGAAGCCCTGGGTCAGGCCGTAAATTCCCATGGCCATGCCGACCCGGGTCGGGTTGTTCCCACCTGGGTATCTGGCGGCTTCCAGCGCAAACACCGGCAGCACCAGAAACAGGCCCAGCATGCGCAAGGCAAAAATCGAAGCCAGGGAAAAGCTGGCGCGCCGCTCGGTGCCGGTCATGGCGGTGGATGGGGCCCTGGAAGCAGAGGCAGTGGGTACGGTCACGGGTAAAAGCCGCCAGCGGCGGGTCAAGTCGGTCAGATGGAGAAGGCCAGATTGTCTCTTATCTGGCATCATCGTGCATTATGAAGCAGGTTTTTCAGCCTTTTTGCCGCTGGGCCGGCCCGCTGGTGCCACGCCGATGGGCAGCGGCGACATCCTGGTAGTCGATGACCTGCATGACCGGGTCATTGTGATCGACCACCTGGCCATGGCAAAGTGAGGGGCAGTTTACCCGGGCGGCGAACTTTGACTATCATTGTGGGTTTTCCTGAACTCACGCCACTTTGACCACTTCCGCCGACGCCAGCTACCCCGCAGCCCCCCAGGACGGCCAGCACCCGGCCCACGCATTGCAACTGCAGCGCATCAGCATTCGCGGCGCGCGCACCCACAACCTGAAGAATATCGACCTCGATATTCCGCGCAACCAGCTGGTGGTCATCACCGGGCTGTCCGGCTCGGGCAAGTCGAGTCTGGCCTTTGACACGCTGTACGCCGAAGGCCAGCGCCGCTATGTGGAAAGCCTGTCCACCTACGCCCGGCAGTTCCTGCAATTGATGGACAAGCCCGACGTGGACATGATCGAAGGCCTGTCGCCGGCCATTTCCATAGAGCAGAAGGCTACCAGCCACAACCCGCGCTCCACCGTGGGCACGGTGACCGAGATTCACGACTACCTGCGCCTGCTGTTCGCCCGCGCCGGCACGCCGTATTGCCCCGAGCATGATTTGCCGCTGCAGGCGCAAAGCGTCAGCGAGATGGTCGACGCCGTACTCGCGCTTCCCGAAGACACCCGGCTGATAATCCTGGCACCGCTGGCGCGCGAGCGCAAGGGCGAATTCGAGGGCCTGTTTGCCGAAATGCAGGCGCAGGGCTATGTGCGGTTTCGCGTCGATGGCAGCACCCATGAATTTGACGATCTGCCCAAACTCAGGAAAACTGAGAAGCACAACATCGACGTGGTGATTGACCGCCTCAAGGTGCGGCCTGACATGCAGCAGCGCCTGGCAGAAAGCTTCGAGGCGGCGCTGCGGCTGGCCGACGGCAAGGCAATCGCGCTGGAGATGGACACCGGCAAGGAACACCTGTTCAGCGCCAAATTTGCCTGCCCGGTGTGCAGCTATTCACTCAGCGAGATGGAGCCGCGGCTGTTTTCCTTCAACTCGCCGGTGGGCGCCTGCCCGGGCTGCGACGGCCTGGGGCACCGGGAATTTTTTGACCCGGCGCGGGTGGTGGCGTTTCCCTCGTTGAGCCTGGCCGGGGGCGCTGTCAAGGGCTGGGACCGGCGTAATGCGTACTACTTTTCCATGCTGGAGAGCCTGGCCAGCCACTATAAATTTGACATCGACGCTACCTTTGAAGACCTGCCGCCCAACGTGCAGCAGGTGGTGCTGCACGGCTCGGGCGAAGAAGAGATCAAGTTCGGCTATGTGATGGATTCCGGAAAATCGGCCGGGCGCAAGATTAGCAAAAGTCATCCTTTTGAAGGCGTGATGACCAACTTTGAGCGCCGCTACCGCGAAACCGACTCGGCCGTGGTGCGCGAAGACCTCGCGCGCTACCGCAGCGTGCAGCCCTGCCCCGACTGCGGCGGCACGCGCCTGCGCGAGGAAGCCCGCCATGTGTATCTGGTCGGCACTACGGAAGGCGAAGGCAGCGCGGGCCCTGTCAATACCCGCCGGGCGATTTACGAAATCAGCCGCGCCACGCTGCGCGAGAGTCTGCACTACTTCAGCACGCTGAAAATGCAGGGCGCCAAGGCCGAAATTGCCGCCAAGGTGGTGCGTGAAATCGGCCTGCGCCTGAAATTCCTCAACGACGTCGGCCTGAATTATTTGAGCCTGGAGCGCAGCGCCGAAACACTCTCGGGCGGCGAGTCGCAACGCATCCGGCTGGCCTCGCAGATCGGTTCCGGCCTGACCGGCGTGATGTATGTGCTGGACGAACCCAGCATCGGCCTGCACCAGCGCGACAACGAGCGCCTGATCGGCACGCTCAAGCACCTGCGCGACATCGGCAACAGCGTGCTGGTGGTCGAGCACGATGAAGACATGATCCGCGCCGCCGATCACGTGATCGACATGGGGCCCGGCGCGGGCATTCATGGCGGGCGCGTGATGGCGCAAGGCACGTATGAGCAAGTGCGGGCCAACCCCGATTCGCTGACCGGGCAGTACCTGGCGCGGACACTGCAAATTGCCGTTCCCGAACGACGAACGCCGTGGCTGCCCACGGTGAAAGACGCACCGGCTTTTGACCGGAGCAAATCGCGCTTTCCGCCCAGTCCGGCCGCCAGCCGCCGCGCCGAGCGCGAGGCCAGGCACCTGAGCACCCAGGGCGAGTTGCAGGCGCTGCGCGTGGTGGGTGCCACCGGCCACAACCTGCAGGGCGTGAGCGTGGCGTTTCCCGTCGGCCTGTTCACCTGCGTCACCGGCGTGTCAGGCTCGGGCAAGTCCACGCTGGTCAACGACACGCTGTACCCGGCCGTGGCGCGCACGCTGTACCGTGCCCACGAAGAGCCCGCACCGCATGAAAGCATTGAAGGCATCGAGCACTTTGACAAGGTCATCAATGTCGATCAGTCGCCGATCGGCCGCACACCGCGCAGCAACCCGGCCACCTACACCGGTCTGTTCACGCCGATCCGCGAGCTGATGGCCGAAATGAACACGGCGCGTGAACGCGGTTACGGCGCCGGGCGCTTTTCCTTTAACGTCGCCGGCGGCCGCTGCGAGGCCTGCCAGGGCGACGGTGTGATGAAAGTCGAGATGCACTTTCTGCCCGACGTGTATGTGCCTTGCGACGTGTGCAAGGGCATGCGCTACAACCGCGAAACCCTTGAAGTGCTGTACAAGGGGAAAAACATTGCGCAGATTCTGGGCCTGACGGTTGAAGCCGCCGCGGAATTTTTCAAGGCCGTTCCCGCCATTTCCCGCAAGCTGCACACGCTGCTCGACGTGGGGCTGTCTTACATCCAGCTCGGCCAGGCCGCCACCACGCTGTCGGGCGGCGAGGCGCAACGCGTCAAACTCGCGCTGGAACTGAGCAAGCGCGACACCGGCCGCACGCTCTACATCCTGGATGAGCCGACCACCGGCCTGCATTTTGCCGACATCGATTTGCTGCTCAAGGTGCTGCACCAGCTGCGCGACGCGGGCAACACCATCGTGGTGATCGAGCACAACCTGGATGTCATCAAGACCGCCGACTGGATCATCGACATGGGCCCCGAGGGCGGTGCCGGCGGCGGCAGCGTGGTGGGCGTCGGCACGCCCGAAGCGATTGCCGCCAATCCGGCCAGCCACACGGGCCAATACCTGAAGCAGTTATTGCCTTTAGCCTGGGCTAAAGGCTGAATTATTCAATAAACTCAGAGCTCGCTGGCATCCACCAGGCGCTGCTGCCGGATCACCAGCCGCACACCCGGATGCTGCCGGGTGCCAAAGCGGAACAGCTTCACGTCGGCACTGGCGCTGACCCATGAGACGGTGTCCGCCATGATTTCCGGTGAAGCGGCGAAAGTGGCGAGTTCGGGGCCGAGTTCCTTGCGCAGGGACTGCACCAGGGCGGCGAAAGCTGCCGCGGTTGCAGCCTCGGCACTGCTCGCGTCCAGCACCGGGTTGATCAGCACCAGTTCCATCTGCTCGAGTGTCTGGTCGGCAAAATACAGGGTTTGCTGAAAATGCAGGCCTTCGCACAGCGCATCGGTCACGCGCCATGGTCCGACAGAACCCGACGCAAGCCGCCGGGGTGATCGAACCGGCTGCGCGCCCGGCATCGCGAGCGCCACCTGCTGACGCCTCATGCCGAGCAATGCAGCGTTGTCCAGAACGGTCTGCGACCAGGCATTGGCGTGCACCCACAGCGCACCGGCCAGCAATACCGGCAGCCGAAACCACCACACACGCAGCAAGGAAAAAGACGGGGGAAGCAGGCAACAAGACTTCAATTCATACTCCGTGCAAGGCTGGCACTGCGCAGTCAACGCATGTTGCGCCGAACCGTGCGTTGGCAATCAAGCCGTGATCTTACAAAACTGGCATCCGGAATTTCCTGGTCGGCGGGCAAGCAAGGGGCCGCAGACATGCCGGAATCAGAAGGGACACGATGGCCTGTGTGCAGTCGAAACCAATTGAAACACTTTGCAAGCGCCGCCATTCGATCTTCATCGCCCTTTACGCTAAGCTCCTGTCTTGCCCGTACATTGGCGGCCGGCAGGCTGGGCATCCCATTTAACATTTCCCGGAAATCCCGGCTTCAGATGGCTTCGCAACCCGACGTTCTTCAATCTTGTCTACAGCAGGCCGCCAAGGCGGCCAGGCCCGCGCTGGAGCGCTGCATTGATGACGCCGCCGCCGGGCTTCAGATCGCTGAAACCCAGAGCACGAAAGTAGCCGAGCGCAATTTGCTGGCCAGCGCCTGGAGCGAGTTGCTGAAAAACAAGGCGAACTGGGCCGCCCGATACCCGGCTGACCTGCTGGTGCTCTTCAAGGCCAATGTGGCTGCAGCGGCACAGGCGGCCGGAGCCTTTCCTGGCGAACCTCCGGAAGCGGCGCTGCCAGGCCCTTCGCACAGTGCCTCGGCAAGCACTTCGATGAGCGCGTTACTGTCAGACGACACCTTTTCGCTGGTGGAAGACGCCGATGTCTCGCAGGCGATCGAGCACTCACGGCTGCTCCAGCAGGTGCTGCCGGCAGTTGAACACAGCCTGGCCGAACTCAACAAACTGATCAGCACCGTGCAGGGCCTGCCCAATGTGCGGCCGGAGCTCAATCCGCTGCGCCCGGAGGCGTTTGCGCAGGCGCTGCGCGAAATGGTTTTGGCGGCCCCTGCGGAATCAGGCGTCGCGGCGCTATGGCTCAGCTACCTCGCCGATCCGCTGGGACGCGAACTCAAGCGCATCTATGAGCGGCTGGTCAACCAGCTGGAGCGGGCCAATGTGCAGGGTGCCAGCTACCGCGTCTTGCAGACGCCGGCCAGCGCGACCCGGGGCCGCGCCTCTGGCAAGATCCGCGACGGCACCGGAAACAGGTCAGCCATCAGCGGTCTGGAGGGTCATGGCGGTGACGGCGAAGGTCCTGACAGCGGTTACATCTCGGATGAGCCGATCGCCCGATCACCCTCGCAGTACGCAGACCTGTCCAACGATGAACTAAAAGGTGAGCTGTTCCAGGATTTCCTGTTCCATGGCGGCGGCAATACCGATCAAGGGCTGGCACCGGCTTACTACGCCACCATTGAGGAAGAGCTGGCAGCCCTGAAGGCCGCGCCCGATTCGGCGATGACGGCGCTGGCCCAGTCCCCCGACGCGCCGCCGCCGGGCTACCAGAACATACCGCTACCTGACCGCCCGCAACGGGTGGTCGATGAACGCAGCCAGCTGAGCCCGCAGGTGTGGGGCGCTTTTGGGCGGCCCAAAGAGCGCGCCATCGTTCGCACCCAGCTAAAGAAGGAAGCCAGGCGGGTGGGGCAGGTGCTGGGCCTGGACGTGGTGCGCAAGCTGGTGAACCAGGTGGCGCAGGATCCGCGGCTGCTGACACCGGTGCGTGAAGCCATTGTGGCGCTGGAGCCGTCGCTGCTGCGCCTGGCGATGATTGATCCGCGCTTTTTCAGCGATGAAGGCCACGCCGGGCGCCGTTTGATGGAGCGCGTGGCGCAACGCAGCTTCAAGTACAACGACGAGTTCAGCCCCGAGTTCGTGGCTTTTTTCGACCCGGTGACGCACGCTTTCAATGAACTGAACGGTCTCGCCATTGAAAATACGCAGCCCTTTGGCATGGCGCTGGCCGACCTGGAATATGGCTGGGACGAGCAGGACCAGCTGGAGGCGGAAAACCGCGGCAGGGTACTGCAGGCGCTGCGCTTTGCCGAAGAGCGCCAGGCGCAGGCCGACCAGATTGCCTATGACATGAGCATGCGATCGGACCTTGACAAGGTGCCGGGCCTGATACTTGACTTTCTGTTTGGACCGTGGGCATTGGCAATGGCCCACGCCAGGCTGATCGACACACGCAATCAGGTAGACCCGCTGGGCTTTGGCTCGGTGGTTCCCGACCTGCTCTGGAGCGTCAAGCGCGAGGTCACCCTGAAGCAGCCTGCCAAGCTGATCGAGATGATCCCCAACCTGCTGGGCAAGCTGCACGCAGGACTGGGGTTGCTGGGGCGCGACCCGCGCGAGAGCGCGCCGTTTTTTGAAGGTCTGATGAAGCTGCACCGGCCGGTGCTCAAGCTGCGCCGCCTGAAAAGCCAGCGCGATGCCGAAGAGTCCGGCGCGATGCCGCTGGAGCCGGAAGAGCTGCCCGCAACCCCTGAGCAGCGCCGGGTCAAGGCCGCCGCGCATCCGTGGCTGGGCCGCGACGAACTGGACGCCGCCGGCTTTGAAGATACCTTGCCAACTGCGCCCGGTGAATTCGCGCCGCTTGAGGAAGAAGAACGATCAGAGGACATGCTTGCCGCCGCGACCATGATCGAGCCCGGCCCAGCAGCGCCCGCCGCAAAGCTCCCGGAGCCCGCCGCAACCCCGGCCATGCCCCTGACCGAAGCCGAGCAAATCCTTTTCGGCCTGCAGGCCGGCCATTGGGTCGATTTGTATTCGAAGCGCCGCTGGCTGCGCGCCCAACTGATCTGGGCCAGCACCAAGGGCACATTGTTCATGTTCGTGAGCCATGGCGGGCAGCCGCACTCCATGACCAAGCGAAGTTGCGTGCGGCTGATCCGGGAACGGCTGCTGCGGCCCGTCGAAACGCACGGCGTGGTGGCCGAGGCACTGCATCGCCTGAGCCGGGAAACACTGTCTGAAAGCCGTTAACGGCTGCGGCATTGGAAAACCCTAAATATCATCTTCGGTTACTCATATTTTAATAGCTGCTTTGGCATCTGAATCAAGGGCTGGAGGTCAATTTGGCTCCCATTTTTGTGGTATTCCATGCCGCCAAATGAGCAGGTCATGAACGCCGGCCCGCTAGCGCCCACCGGATTCGGCACCGCGCCTGTCGCTGCAGCGCCTGAACCTGCACGGTCCAGCGATTTTCAGGCGCTGCAATACGACCGGCCGTTTGTGCATGACGATGGCGCTGCCAGGTCTCTGCATTTCACGCTCGGCGAACTGCAAAGCCGCATGCTCACCGCCCAGCCGTGGCACCTGACGCTGGACTACACCCGCACCATGATGGGTTTTTTGCTGTTCAATCCGGCACCCCGGCAGATTGGCATGATCGGGCTGGGCGGCGGCTCGCTCGCCAAGTTCTGTTACCGCCAATTGCCTGCAAGCCAGATGACGGTGCTCGAGATCAACCCCCATGTAATTGCCTTGAGGCGCGAGTTTCAGGTGCCCGACGACGATGCGCGGTTTCAGGTGATTGCCGCCGACGGGGCACTTTATCTGCAAACCGGAATACCCCGGTTTGACGTGTTGCTGGTCGATGGCTTTGATCATCAGGGCCAACCGGCCGCGCTGTGCTCGCAGCGGTTTTATGATGACTGCCTGGCGGCGCTGACCGCGGGCGGCGTGCTGGTGGCCAACCTGCATTACGATCACCCCGATTACCCGCTATGGGTTGATCGCATCAGCCGCAGTTTCGGTGGTAACGCGGTCGAGATCCTGTGCGAGGAAAAAAGCAATGGCATTGTTTTCGCATCCAGAGGCAGAGTCATTTCGCCGCGCTCCATGAGCCTGCCTGAAAGCCTCGCGTGCCTGGATCAGGCAGCGCGCGCGCAACTCAGGGCGGAGCTGGCGCGAATCGTCTGGCAGATGAAAAATCTCGACAATGAGGGCGCAGGCGACTGACATGTGCCAACTGCTCGGAATGAACTGCAATGCGCCCACGGACGTGACCTTCAGCTTTCGCGGCTTCGCGCAGCGTGGCGGCCGCACCGGCCAGCACACCGATGGCTGGGGCATTGCTTTTTTTGAAGGTGACCGCAACACGGATGGCGCCGGCAATGGCAAGGGTTTGCGCCATTTTGTCGATCACCTGCCAGCCTGCGAGTCGCCGGTGGCCGAACTGATCGGCCGCTACCCGATCAAAAGCAGCAACGTCATTGCACATATCCGCAAGGCCACGCAAGGCCATGTGGCGCTGGAAAACTGCCACCCTTTTGTGCGCGAACTCTGGGGCCGCTACTGGGTGTTTGCGCACAATGGCGACCTGAAGGATTTTTCACCGCGCCTGCATGGCGGCTTCAGGCCGGTCGGCACCACCGACAGTGAGCGCGCCTTTTGCTGGATCATGCAGGAGCTGGCCAAGTCCCACGCCGATGTACCCAGCGTGCGGGAGCTGAGCATCACCCTGCGCGAACTGGCAGACAAGATAGCCGGCTGCGGCACCTTCAATTTCCTGCTGGGCAACGGCCAGGCGCTCTGGGCCCATGCCTGCACCAGCCTGTATTTCGTGGAGCGCCGCCATCCGTTTGCCCACGCCACGCTGAGCGACGAAGACCTGAGCGTGAACTTTGCCGAGCACACCCAGCCCTCGGACCGGGTCGCCGTGGTGGTGACCGCGCCGCTCACCAGCAACGAGGTCTGGACAGCGTTTGCGCCCGGCGAACTCAAGGTGTTTGAAGGTGGCGTACTGGCCAGTGCCTGAACTGCGGGGCGGCCCTGGTTCAGGCGGTCTTTGCCTGCGCTTGTTCGAGGGCATCAATGAACATCGACGCCACGTCAAACCCCGTCTGGTCAAAAATTTCCTGGAAACAGGTCGGGCTGGTGACGTTGATTTCGGTCACATAGTCGCCAATCACGTCCACGCCCGCCAGCAACAGGCCGCGCCCGGCCAGTATCGGGCCCAGCGTTTCGGCGATTTCGAGGTCGCGCCTTGAGAGCGGCTGCGCCACGCCCAGCCCGCCTGCCGCCAGGTTGCCACGCACTTCGCTGCCTTGCGGAATGCGCGCCAGGCTGAAGGGCACGGGCTTGCCGCCAATCACCAGAACGCGCTTGTCGCCTTTGACAATCTCGGGCAGGAATTTCTGCACCATCAGGCTCTGGGCGCCGTGGCGGTTCAGCGTTTCGGTGATGGAGCCCAGGTTCAGGCCGTCCGGTCCGACGCGGAAGATGCCCATGCCGCCCATGCCGTCGAGCGGCTTGAGGATGATGTCGCCGTGCTCGGCATGAAAGCGCTTGATGTCCTCGGCATCGCGCGTCACCAGCGTCGGCCCGATGAACTGGGGGAACTCCATGATGGCGAGTTTTTCGGGGTGGTCGCGCAGCGCGCGCGGCTTGTTGAACACTTTTGCACCATCGCGCTCGGCCTGCTCCAGCAGATGGGTGGCGTAAAAATACTCGCTGTCAAACGGCGGGTCCTTTCGCATCAGCACGGCGCCGAAGTCCTTCAGCGCCACCGCCCGCCGGCCCTGGTCTTCAAACCAGTTTCGCGCATCGCCGGTCAGCGTGAGGTCGCGCACATGGGCCGTCACGGCCGCGCCGCGCTGCCACATCAGGTCCTGCTGCTCGCAGGCGCTGATGTGGTGGCCGCGCCTTTGCGCCTCGCGCATCATGGCGAAAGTGGTGTCCTTGTAGATTTTGAACGACGCCAGCGGATCGGCGATAAAAAGAATATTCATTATTTTCAATGCCCTGAAGGACGATTCCTGCTCACCAGATTACTATGAATAAAATAGCTATCAATTCATGTAGTTATTGGGCTAAAGCACCATAACACCCTCAAATTTCGATCTTGCTGCCAAGTTCGACCACCGCATTGTTCGGCAGATTCAGGAAGTCCGCCGCGCCGCTGGCGTTGTGGTGCATCTGCGCAAACAGTTTTTCGCGCCAGGGCGCCATGCCACTGCCGATGGTGGGAATCACGATATCGCGCGACAGGAAATAGCTGGTCGTCATCGGCTCGACGTCACAACCCCGGCCCCGGGTCTGCTGCAGGGCGCGCGGCAGGTCGGGGTCGTTCTTGAAACCGTAATGGATGATCACCTGCCAGCAGTGGTGCCCCAGCGCCCCTATCTCCAGCCGCTTCTCCATTCCGATCCACGGCACCTCGTGGTTGTGCACCGTGACGAACAGGTTTTGCTCGTGCAGCACCTTGTTGTGCTTGAGGTTGTGCAACAGGGCGTTGGGCACCATGCCGGGCTCGGCGGTCAGGAACACGGCGGTGCCGGCCACCCGCGCCGGCGGGCTCACGAACACCGCGTCGAGAAAGCTCGGCAGGTCGATGGCATCGGTGCGCAGTTTTTCATTGAGCAGGTGGCGGCCCTCTTTCCAGGTGACCATGAGCGTGAAGACGCCGCCGGCAATCACAATCGGAAACCAGCCGCCCTCGAGAATCTTGAGCAGATTCGAGGATAAAAAAGCCAGATCCACCACGAAAAACATTCCGGTGGCGGCGATGCACAGCGCCAGCGGATAGTTCCAGGCAAAGCGGACCACGAAGAACGTCAATAGCGTGGTGATCAGCATGTTGCCGCTGACCGCGATGCCATAAGCGGCAGCCAGCGCTTCGGACGACTTGAACAGCACCACCGCCAGCACGATCGCCACGAACAGCGCCCAGTTCACAAATGGCAGGTAAATCTGCCCCGTTTCCTTGATGCTGGTGTGCTGGATTTGCATGCGCGGCAGATACCCCAGCTGGATGATCTGCTTGGTGGCGCTGAAGGCGCCCGAGATCAGGGCCTGGGACGCGATCACGGTGGCCATGGTGGCCAGTGCCACCAGCGGCAGCAGCGCCCACTCGGGCGCCATCAGGTAAAACGGATTCTTCACGGCCTGCGCATTTTTCAGCACCAGCGCGCCCTGGCCGAAGTAGTTCAGGGTGAGCGCCGGCATGACGATGCTGAACCAGGCCAGGCGGATCGGCCTTTTTCCAAAATGACCCATGTCCGCGTACAGGGCCTCGGCCCCCGTCACACACAGGATGATGGCCCCCAGGATCACAAAGGTCACACCCGGACTGGTGATCATGAAGCGCACGGCGTAATATGGGCTCAGCGCCTTCAGGACCGCCGGATGGCCGATGACCTGCACCAGACCGAGCAGGCCGATGGTGACCAGCCAGATGAGCATGATCGGCCCGAAAAACCTGCCGATGTCGGTGGTGCCCCGCTTTTGCACGACGAACAGCAAAAACAGGATCATCAGCGTGAGCGGGATCACGTATTGTTTGAATGCCGGCGACACCACCTCCAGCCCCTCGACCGCGGACAAAACCGAGATGGCGGGCGTGATGACGCCGTCGCCGTAGAACAGGGCAGCGCCGAACATGCCGATCACGAGCAGGCGCCGGCGCAGTTCGGGCCGGTTGGCGACGGCGTTGGAGGCCAGCGCCAGCATCGAGGCCGTGCCGCCTTCGCCGTTGTTGTCGGCGCGCAGCACCAGCACCACATATTTGATGGACACAATGATCGTCAAGGTCCAGAAGAACATCGACAAAATGCCATAGATATTGTCGTGCGTCAGGGCTACGTGGCCGGTCGTGAAGACCTGCTGGAACGCGTACAAGACGCTGGTCCCGATATCGCCATAGACGACACCAATGGCACCCAAGGTGAGCGCGGCAAGCGATGATTTTTTACTGGCCACAAGAACTTCTTGGCGGTCGGCCGATGAAAACACGGTCAGGGATGGTCAAAACAGGCGCGGGTAGTTGCTTTTGAGTCGCGCTATTTTGCGCCCAGCTTGCCAATTTGCAGGCTAGCAATCACCCCTAAGGCCAACAAATCCGGGTTTTGTTGCAACGCAACAACTTGTAACGCAAACCCGGGGTTATTGGGGTCAGACACCAATTTCGCTGCGACGCCAGGCGTCGCCCCCGCTGGGCCGGCCTTCCGGCTGGGCGAATTTGGGCTCTGACCCCAAAAACCCTTCAGTCATACACTTCGGCATTCGGGTCTGTCGCTTCCAGTTCGTAACTGGCGGCCAGCATGGCCAGGCGTCCAACCACGCCGTACATGTAAAACCGGTTCGGGCTGCTGGAGCCGGGTTTTTCACCCGGTTGCGGCAAGCGCCCGCTGTCGGCAAAGGCCAGCGGGACAAAGCTGGCACCGGGAGCGTTGAGGTTTTCGTCCACGTCACGCTCGGCGTGCACACGGTAAAACCCGCCGACCACGTAGCGGTCCATCATGTAGACCACAGGCTCGGCCACCGCGTCGTTGACACGTTCGTTGGTCAGCACGCCTTCCTGAATGATGACTTCGGAGAGCAACTGGCCCTCTTTTGTAACGCTCATCTTGTTTTTGGTCTTGCGGCTCAGCCCCTGAAGGTCTTTCACGTCACGCACCGTCATGATGCCCATGCCGTAGGTTCCGTTGTCGGCCTTGACCACGACAAAGGGCTTTTCGTTGATGCCGTATTCCTTGTATTTGCGCCTGATCTTGGTCAGCAGGGCATCGACATTGGTGGTCAGGCAATCCATCCCCCGGCCCTCGGTGAAGTTGACCGCGCCGCAGTGCGCATACATCGGATTGATGAGCCAGGAATCGATGCCCAGCAGCTTGCCGAAGCGTTTGGCGACTTCCTCGTAGGCCTTGAAATGGGTGGACTTGCGGCGCACCGACCAGCCCGCGTGCAGCGGCGGCAACAGGTATTGCTCGTGCAGGTCTTCAAGGATGCCCGGGATGCCGGCCGACAGGTCGTTGTTGAGCAGGATGGTACAGGGATCAAAACCCTTGAGCCCGAGGCGCCGGTCGGTGCGAATCAGCGGCTCGATCGTGATCGACTCGCCGGTCGGCAGGTTCAGCGTGGTCGGCTCCTTGATCTCGGCGCTGAGCGAGCCAAATCGCACATTCAGGCCAGCCTGGTGAAAGATGCGCCTGAGCTGCAACAGGTTCGCCAGATAAAAGCTGTTGCGCGTGTGGCTTTCGGGCACCAGCAGCAGGTTGCGCGCTTCCGGGCAGATTTTCTCAATCGCGGCCATGGCCGCCTGCACCGCCAGCGGCAGCATTTCGGATGTCAGGTTGTTCCAGCCGCCCGGATACAGGTTGGTATCGACCGGGGCCAGCTTGAAGCCGGCGTTGCGGATATCGACCGAGCTGTAAAAGGGCGGCGTGTGTTCCATCCACTCGAGCCGGAACCAGCGCTCTATGGCCGGCGTCGTGTCGAGGATGCGTTGCTCGAGCTCGTTGATCGGGCCGGTCAGGGCGGTGATGAGATGCGGGACCATGCGGCCACTTTCGGTAGTGAATTTTTGTTATGCGACGTGGCGAAGAAACAGGGGCATTTTATCGATATTGGGATCGAGCCAGCGCTTGCAAGCACCTCTGGCGGCCCGTCAGGCCCGCACTTCACCCTGCCCCAGCACGACGTATTTGAGCGAGGTCAACCCTTCGATACCGACCGGCCCGCGGGCGTGAAACTTGTCGGTGCTGATACCGATCTCGGCACCCAGTCCAAATTCGAAGCCATCCGCGAAGCGGGTGCTCGCATTCACCATGACGCTGGCGGAATCAACTTCGCGCAAAAACTGCTGGGCATGCATGTGATCGCGCGTGAGAATCGCATCGGTGTGGTGGCTGGAGTACTGGTTGATGTGGGCAATGGCGGCATCAACGCCAGCGACCACCTTGATGCTGATGATGGGTGCAAGGTATTCCTCATACCAGTCCTGCTCGGTGGCAGTCTGGATATTGGCGCCCGGAACAGCCGCGAGAATGGCCCGGGCCTCGTCATCGCAGCGCATTTCCACACCTTTGGCGGCGTAGATGGCGCCAATTCCTGGCAGGAAGTCGGCTGCCACGCCGCGCGCCACCAGCAGGCTCTCAAGGGCGTTGCAGGGACTGTATTTCTGGGTCTTGGCGTTGTCGGCCACCTTGACGGCCATGGCGATGTCGCAAGGGTCATCAACATAGACATGGCAATTGCCATCGAGGTGCTTGATGACCGGCACCCTGGCCTCGCGGCTGATGCGCTCGATCAGGCCCTTGCCGCCGCGCGGGATGATCACATCGACGTACTGCGGCATGGCGATGAGCTGGCCGACGGCGGCGCGGTCGGTGGTTGGAACCAGTTGCACCGCATCGGCGGGCAGGCCCGCCTGCGTCAGCGCCTGCTGCACCAGCGCCGCCAGCGCCTTGTTGGACTCAATCGCCTCCGAGCCGCCGCGCAGTATGCAGGCGTTGCCGCTCTTGATGGCCAGCGCGGCCGCCTCAATCGTCACGTTGGGGCGGCTCTCGTAAATCATGCCGAACACGCCAATCGGCACGCGCATCTGCCCCACGCAGATGCCGCTGGGCTGCTGCTTCATTCCGGAGATGCTGCCAATCAGATCGGGCATGGCAGCGAGCTGCTCGCAACCCAGCGCCACGGTTTCAATGTCTTTGGCGCCGAGCTTGAGCCGGTCCAGCAGCGGAGCGGCCAGAGCGGCTGCCGCCGCTCGATCAAGATCATGCTGGTTGGCCGCCTGCAGCGCCGCAACGTTCTGCCGCAGCAACCCCGCCAAATCCAGAAGTGCTCTGTTTTTTATAGCTGATGATGCACGTGCCATCTGGGCAGAAGCCACTTTTGCCTTGTAACCCAGGTTGTCCATCAAGCGCGCGACTTCACTGCTGGCAGCGCTGGCTTCGGCCATGGCATTTGGGACATCTGGAACGTTCATGCCTCCATTTTGCCCGCAATCGCGGACAACCAGAACGCCGTTCAGCCGATCTGCACGGCTTGCCCCTGCAAATCGAAAGGAATGAAAGCGGCAATCTCGCCGCGTTTGATGGCCTCAACCATGCGCTGCAGCGGCGCTTCGGCGTCTTCGCTGGTCGGTGCCAGAGTGCCTGTGCCCGACAGCGCAGCCGCAAAGACAATCCCCCACTCATGGCCGAACTGGCCGGACTCGTTCACCAGGTCGGCAAACGAGCCGATTTCATCCGGACGCTTGTCCGCGTACATCAGCGGCACCAGCGCACCGCCCTCGCCAGCCTCGAAGCGCTCGCGCTGCACCGCTGTGCTGTCCTCGGGCAGCTCGACGGCGGTGAACACAAACAGCAGGCGCTGCGGCTCGCGCTGGGCGCGGGCGGCCCGAAGGAGATCGTCAAAACTTGAAATGTCCATGCACCATCCAACAATGAAAAAGAGAGAGTGAAACGTCCTCGCCCCGTCAATTCGAGCCGGCCATCCCGTTTGTCCGGCTCGAAAGGATACTCAAATAGTCTTCCCGCACGGGCCGCAAGCGCTCGCCTTTTCGCGACCGCACCGTGCCCATGCTGATGAAGCACAGCGCATGTTCACCCGGCGAAAGGCCAAACAGCGCGCGCAGCACGGGAGACTTCAGGGCCTTTCCGCTGGTCAGCGCCGAGCCATAGCCCAATGCGGTGGCCATGAGCAGCATATTTTGCACCGCGCAGCCCGCGGAAACGATGCGTTCGTGCAAATCGATTTCGGGGTCGCCCCGCTCGCCATCGACCACCGCCAGCATGAGCAGCGGCGAACGGTGCGCCTTTTCGCGCGCCTGCGCCACCTGCTCGGGCGTGGCCGCCGCGTCGCGCTCTATCAGCGCAGCGCCAAAGACATCGCCCAGCCGGGCCCGCGCAGACTGGGGTATCAGCACAAAACGCCAGGGCAAAAGCTGGCCGTGGTCGGGCGCCGAGGCGGCGGCATCCAGAATCATGCCCAACTGATCCGGATCGGGACCGGGCAACATCAGACGCTTGGGCAAGATGGTTCGGCGCGATTTTATGAGCAGCGCAACCATGGCCGCCAGCTCGTTGTCTGCGAGTGGCAAAGCCTGCGAAGCAGTGCCAGCGGACGGGACAGCAGGGAAAACGGGCGGCATCATGGAATTTTCCGTTAACCAGGGCGTCCGTCGGCGCGCAACCGGCCGTACCAGTTGGCAAGGCGCACGCCCCACAGCCCCATAACGCCGGCCCACAGCAGGGCGGCCGCCAGCAACAGCCAGGCCACCAGGCCGCTTTGCACGGCCGCCGCAATGCGCAGTACCGCAGCCACCTGCAACAGCCAGAACAGCCACCAGATCAGGCGGTCGGCCACCAGTGCGCGGCCGCCGTGACCACATGACACGCGCGTGACCATGGCAAGCATCAACGAAGCCAGGCAGCCCATGGTGAGGGCGTGCAGCGCTCCCAGACCCAGCACGGGCGCGCCCTGCAGCAGCCCCAGCAACTGTGAAACGCCACTCAATGCCAGCGCCAGACCGAGCCACATGAAACCGATATGCAACATCACCAGCAAGCGGTTCCTCAGACCTTGAACCAGCCCCCAGACCAAGGCGAGCCAGAGCAGCACGGCGCCCGCCACCAGTTCGAAAAGGCCGCGCCCCAGCACCCATAGCCACCCACCCGAACCCTGCAACGGGCCACCAAGCTCGACCCACACTGCAGCCGCTTCCACTGCGGCAGCCGCCAGCATCAGCCACAACACCCAGAACGGGCGCCAGCCGGCAACCAGCGGCATGGCGCTGGAAGTAAAGAACGGGATCATGCGGTGCGCCACCGACACGAACACCACCAGAACAAAACCCCACAGACCGGTCAGCACGCAGGCCAGCGCGACGGCAGGTGCATCCAGCAGCTGACTGATCAGCAGGCCTGCCAGGCTGAAACAGCCCACCATGAAGGCCACGCCGATGGCACGCGCGTGCAGCTGATCTTCAACCCCGCTGAGCCGCAGCAGCCGCCAGAACAAGCCGGTCACCCAGCACAAACCGGCGCAGGCCATGAGCAACGCGGCCTCCGACACCAACGCAGACAGATGCGCGCCCGCCAGCCAGAGCAGCCAGCCTGCCGCCTGCAATAGCAAAGGGCCCAGCAGTTGCCGGGTCTGAAGAGGTGGAACACGCAGCCACTTGGGGCCGGCGGTGAACAGAAAACCGGAAAAAAACAGCGGTGTGAAGCCAAAAGTCATCACCGCTCCATGCACCAGCGATGGCGAAAGCGCGTACCGCAGACCCACCATGCCGCTGACCCGATCGAGTTGC
>JAHFQQ010000020.1 GCA_023259235.1 Polaromonas sp.
GAAGAAAAATCCGGTGACCGAATCCGAGATGAAGGCCGAATACGACAAGTTCGTGGCGTCCAACGGCGGCAAGGAATACAAAGCCCACCATATTCTTGTTGAAACAGAAGCCGAAGCCAAAGCCATCATCGCCGCGCTGAAAAAGGGCGGCAAGTTCGAAGACATTGCCAAGAAGCAGTCCAAGGACACAGGCTCTGGTGCCAAGGGCGGCGATCTCGATTGGGCCAATCCGTCCAGCTACGTGCCCGAGTTCACCACGGCACTGCTCAAGCTGAACAAGGGCCAGACTACCGACACACCGGTAAAATCGCAATTCGGTTATCACATCATCCGGGTGGACGACATCCGTACGGCCAAATTGCCGTCATTTGACGAAGTCAAACCCCAGATTGCCAAACAGATGGAGCAGCAAAAGCTGGCTGCCTTCCAGGACGAACTGCGTAAAAAGGCCAAAATCGAGTGAGCACGCGGCAAGGCCGGGCCGCTCTGACATCGCCCGGCACCCAAAAATAGGCCGAAAGGCGCGGCATGGCTGCGCCTTTTTTTCGATCCGGACCGCGCGGCTCAATTCCAATACATGTCAGAGTCAGGGTCAAGGCAGCATCAGTACCGGCTGGCTCGGACAATGGAGTAAATTTACTCCTTGGAGTCCTGTACCATGACACTCAAGGCTAACAAAATTATTCCGCTGGCTGATACTCGCTACGCCAGCAGTGTGCCGGTGGTTCCTGCACAACCCGTGGCTGCTACCGGCCTGCTGAGCGATACGCTGGGCCGGCCGCTGCGCGACTTGCGCATTAGCGTAACGGACCGCTGCAACTTTCGATGCAGCTACTGCATGCCCAAGGAAATCTTTGACAAGGACTATGCCTACCTGCCCCACAACTCACTGTTGACCTTTGAGGAAATCACCCGGCTGGCGCGTATTTTCGTGACACATGGCGTTGAAAAGATCCGGCTGACCGGTGGCGAGCCCTTGCTGCGAAAGAACATAGAAGCCTTGATTGAAATGCTGGCCAAACTGAACACGCCGCAAGGCCGGCCGCTGGACATCACGCTGACCACCAACGGCTCGCTGCTCGCAAAGAAGGCCCAGGCCCTGAAAGACGCCGGACTGCAGCGCGTCACCGTGAGCCTGGACGGGCTGGACGATGCCATCTTTCGCGGCATGAACAATGTCGACTTTCCGGTGGCCGATGTTCTCGAGGGCATTGACGTGGCGCGGCAAGTCGGCCTGGCGCCGATCAAGGTCAACATGGTGGTCAAGCGCGGCACCAACGACTCCGAAATTTTGCCGATGGCGCGGCATTTCCGTCATTCCGGCGCAGTGCTCCGGTTTATTGAATACATGGATGTGGGCGCCAGCAACGGCTGGCGCATGGACGAAGTCATGCCGTCGACGCAGGTGATTGAACGCCTCCACGCCGAGTTTCCGCTCACCGCCGTTGATCCGAACTACCCAGGAGAAACCGCCGGGCGCTGGCGCTATGTGGACGGTGCCGGTGAGATCGGCGTGATCAGCAGCGTCACGCAGGCCTTTTGCCGCGACTGCAACCGGGCCCGCCTTTCCACTGAAGGCAAACTGTTTTTGTGCCTGTTTGCCAATCAGGGCCACGATTTTCGCGCGCTGCTGCGCGGCGACTACACCGACGAGCAGATCGGGGCGGCAGTGGGGCCGGTCTGGCAGTCGCGCAGCGACCGGTATTCGGAACTGCGCGCTGCCCTGCCCGCCGATACCAGCCCCGCCGATGGCACCTTAAAACGGGTCGAAATGAGCTATATAGGTGGTTGATTGGTCAATCAAGACTTGATTGTTCCCCCGCACATTGAAGCCATCACCGGCGTGATACTGGCAGGTGGCCGCGGCTCGCGAATGGGAGGCGTTGACAAAGGCCTGCAAAATTTCAATGGCGTGCCGCTGGCCCTGCACACGCTGATGCGGCTGTCGTCCCAGGTGGGCGAGATCATGATCAATGCCAACCGCAATCTGGGCGCTTATGAATCGTTTGGCGTTCCGGTCTGGCCCGACAACACGGACCTGGGAGCGTACGCTGGACCGCTGGCCGGTTTTCTCACCGCCCTGGCGCGCGCTGAAACCGCTTACCTGCTCACTGTGCCGTGCGATACCCCATTGTTTCCGCAAGACCTGGTCGCACGCCTGGCACGAGCCCTGGCACGGGAGGGCGCCGAGGTTGCCGTTGCTGCCGCGCTGGAGGAAGATGGCCAGCTGCGGCCACAACCGGTGTTTTGCCTGATGCATGCCGGCCTGCTCGAAAGCCTGTTGCGCTTCACGCGAGGCGGGGGCCGCAAGATTGACGCGTGGACCGCGCAGCAAAAAACCGTTATCGTGCCATTCAACCAGCCGGGTGACGATGCGCGCGGTTTTTTCAACGCCAACACACTGGCGGAATTGCACCGGCTCGAATCGCTCCAGCCATGAAGACGCTTGCGCAGATTGCTGCCGAGCTGCAAGGCTACGACCCACAGGCCATCTCTGCCAGCGATGTGCAGGCATTTTTATCCAGGCTGGTCACACCCGTTCAGACGGTGCTCGGGCTGCCGCTGTTTGAAGCGCTGGGCCGGGTGCTGGCGGACGACGTGATCTCGCCGTTTGATGTGCCACCGCACGACAATTCAGCGATGGACGGCTATGCGTTTGACGGGCGTCAATTGACTGATGGCAGGGCACTGGAGTTGCAGGTGGTGGGCACGGCGCTGGCAGGGCGGGCCTGGCAAGGCAGCGTTCAAACCGGCCAGTGTCTCAAGATCATGACGGGAGCCATTTTGCCGCAAAGCCTTGACACCGTGGTGCCGCAGGAGTTCGTCAAGAGCAATGCGGCCGGCGATATCTGCCACATTGCAATTCCGCCCGGCATCGTGCGCGCGGGCGACAACCGCCGCCTGCGCGGTGAAGACCTCATGCAGGGCAAACCGGCGCTACGAAAAGGGGAGCTTCTCACGCCCGCTCGCCTTGGGCTGGCAGCCTCCTTAGGCCTCAAAACTTTGAATACCTGGCGGCCGCTGCGGGTGGCTTACTTTTCAACAGGTGATGAAATTTTGTCACTGGGCGACGCACCGCGCGAAGGCGCTGTTTATGACAGCAACCGCTACACCGTCTTTGGCCTGCTCAGCCGCCTGGGCTGCCAGGTGATTGACATGGGTGTGGTGCGCGACGACCCGGCGCTGCTTGAGGCGGCGTTCACGCAGGCGGCGGCGCAGGCCGACGCCATCATCACCTCGGGCGGCGTCAGCGTGGGTGAGGCCGATTTCACAAAAGCCATGATGAAGAAGCTGGGCGACGTGGTGTTCTGGCGCGTTGCCATGCGGCCCGGCCGACCCATGGCGGTTGGCCGAATCTTATCGATAAAATCGCCTCCCAGCCCAGGAATGACGGGTGCCAATAGCTCCAAAAATAATAGCGATTCAGAAGCTGCAATCCTGTTTGGCTTGCCTGGCAACCCGGTGGCGGTGATGGTGACCTTTCTGGCGTTTGTACGCCCTGCCCTGCTGCAGATGATGGGAGCCAGCAGCGCACCCGTGCCACTGCTCAAGGCGCACAGCGCAGAGGCAATCCGCAAAAAGCCGGGCCGCACCGAATACCAGCGCGGCCGGGTTTCGACCATGGCCGACGGTTCGCTGCAGGTCAAAACCACCGGCAACCAGGGCTCGGGCGTGCTGCGTTCCATGGCCGAAGCCAACGGCCTGATCGTGTTGCATCACGACCAGGGCAACATCGCCGTCGGTGACGAGGTGGATGTGATGATGTTCGACGGCATGATCTAAACACCAGGAAATATCCGGATAATCCCGGCACGATTGCGTGCGCCAGACCGCCCCAGCCTGTGGATGCGCGGCCAGGAAGCGGGTCAGGCAGAGGTGCGGCGCACCGCCCCGAGAATTCCGCGCAATATCTCCAGCGGCGGCGGCGGGCAGCCCGGGACCGTGACATCCACCGGAATCACGTTTGCCACACGGCCACAACTGGCATAGCTTTCGCCGAAAATTCCACCGGTGGCACCGCAGTCGCCCACGGCCACAACCAGCCTGGGCTCGGGCGTGGCGTCATAGGTGCGCCGCAGCGCCTCTTCCATGTTTCTGGACACTGGCCCCGTGACCAGCAGCATGTCGGCGTGGCGCGGACTGGCGACAAACTTGATGCCCAGCCCCTCGATGTTGTAGTAGGGGTTGCCAAGCGCGTTGATCTCCAACTCGCAGCCGTTGCACGAGCCGGCATCGACGACACGGATGGTCAACGCCTGGCCGAGGATGTCGAGGATGTCCTGGTGGATGCGCTGCACCGAGGCCTGCGCGGTCTCTTCGACGCCTGGCGCAGGCTCGGTCACGATGCCGGTGCGGACAATTTGCTTGAGGATATGCCACATCAGAGGTCGTGCCCCGAATAACTCAGGTTGAAGGATTTGTTGATGAGCGGGAAGTCCGGAACGATGTTGCCCATGATGGCATGCTCAAGCGTTGGCCAGTTCTGCCATGACGGGTCGTGGCAATGGCAGCGCGCAATGCGGCCATCGGCCCCAACCTCCAGCGCCACCAGGACTTCACCGCGCCAGCCTTCGACCCAGCCGATGCCACGCGCGGGAGTGCCAGGGGCTGTGATCGCGGCGCGCGTGCCGCCCTCCGGCAAACCCGAGCAGAGGTTGCGAAGCAGACGCATCGATTCCAGGGTTTCATCAAACCGCACGGCGACGCGGGCGGCAACGTCGCCATTGCACTGCGTGGCCATCACCACCTTGAGACTGTCGTAAGGGAACCACGGGTGGTCGCAACGCAGGTCAAACGCCTGGGCACTGGCGCGGCCAGCCAGACCGATCAAGCCCAATTGCGCGGCAAGTTGCGGCGTGATGCATCCGGCGGTAAGGAAACGATCCTGCAGGCCGGCGTGTTCGTCGTACGCAATCCGCAAGGCCCTCACTTCATGCTCGACGGCATCGCACTGTTGCGCGATTCGATAAAGCAGCGCTGGTGACGGGTCGGCAGCCGTGCCACCAGGCACCACCGCGTCCATCATCAAGCGATGTCCGAAAACCTCGCTTGACAGGCGTTGCCAGTCTTCACGCAGGCGCGAGAACTGGGACGCACCAAAACCCAGTGCAGCATCATTGGCGATTCCGCCCAGGTCGCCGAGGTGGTTGGCGACGCGCTCGCGTTCGAGCATCAGGGCCCGCAGCCACTGCGCGCGTGGCGGAACATCGCAGCCCCAGGCTGCTTCGAGCGCCATGCAGTAAGCCCAGGCGTAGGCCACGGTCGAGTCGCCCGACACGCGGCCGGCCAGCCGGACGGCATCGAGAGGCGCCAGTTCGGTGAAGCGCCGCTCGATGCCCTTGTGCGCGTAGCCCAGGCGCGCTTCCAGCCGCAGCACCTTCTCGCCAACCACCGAAAAGCGCCAATGGCCAGGCTCGATGATGCCAGCATGCACCGGCCCGACGGCGATTTCGTGCACGCCGTCGCCCTCGACACGCACGAAGGGGTAGTCGGCGGGCAACACAGCGGCGGCCACGGCAGTAGTTTTGGCATCGTGTTGCAGGGGCGATGATGCGATCGGCCACACACCGTGGTCAAGCCAGGGGCGTGCATCGGTGCCGCCTTCGGCATGAATGCCGGACAGGTCTGCCATGGCGCGCTGCATCCGGACCGCACAGGCAAACACATGGGACAAATCCGGAAACGAAGGCGTGCCCGTGCCAAGCGGCAGTTCAAGCCAGACCAGGCCTTCCAGCACCGCGAAGGCCGCACACGCGAGCGTGCCGCCGCCCGCATTGCAGCGGTCAACACCCCACATCGCGACCAGTCGGCCACCCGATTCGGCCACGGCCTGTGCGGCCGTGCTCCACTGCCCGCGGTCAACCGGCCCGTGCCAGATCGGCAACGGCGCTGGCAGGCGCTGCAGATTCAGCCCCAGCGCGGACAGCGGACGCATATTCGGTTCGGGTTGCAGTGCTGCCATGAGATCAGTTTCCCAGCATGGCTGCGGCCTGCCGGTACCAGGTGACAAGGTAAGGCGGAATGTACAGGCCCAGCATCAAGCCAAGCCCCAGGTGCACAAACACCGGCAGCGACGACGGTTGATGCGGCAGCGGCTTGAGATTGGTTTCTCCAAACACCATTGGCAGCACGCGGCTGAACACCGACGCAAACGCCACCCCCAGCGCGATCAGCAGGAACGGCGTGGCCCAGGGCTGCTCGCGCATTGCCGTGGTGACGATCAGGAACTCGCTGGCAAATACACCGAACGGCGGCATGCCCAGAATGGCCAGCGAACCAAGCATCAGCCCCCAGGCCACCGTAGGGCTCACCTTGATGAGCCCGCGGATATGCTCCATGATCTGCGTTCCGGCCTTTTGCGCGGCATGGCCGACGGCAAAGAAGATCGCCGATTTGATCAGCGAATGCACCGTCATGTGCAGCAGGCCGGCGAAGTTGGCAATCGGCCCGCCAAGCCCGAAGGCGAAGGTGATCAGGCCCATGTGCTCGATTGACGAGTAGGCGAACATGCGCTTGACGTCCTTTTGCCGGATCATGAGAAACACCGCCGTCACCACCGACAGCAGCCCGAATCCGACCATGAGGCGGCCAGCCAGATGATTTTGCAGCGCGCCGTCAGTCAGCACCTTGAAGCGCAGGATGGCATAGAGCGCCACATTCAGCAGCAACCCGGAAAGCACCGCGGAAACCGGCGTAGGGCCCTCGGCATGAGCGTCCGGCAGCCAGTTGTGCAGCGGAACCAGGCCTACCTTGGTTCCATAGCCGATGAACAGGAAAGCAAACGCCAGCGTGATGATGGTCGGATCCAGTTGTGCCTTGACCGCATCGAGGTTGGTCCAAAGCAAGGCACCTCCCGCCGGGCCTATGACCTTTTCAGCGGCCATGTACAGCAGCACGGTGCCGAAAAGCGCCTGCGCAATGCCCACGCCGCACAAAATGAAATATTTCCATGCTGCTTCCAGGCTGGCCGCGGTTCGGTACACGCTGACCAGCAGCGTTGTAGTCAGCGTGGCCGCTTCCATCGCCACCCACACAATGCCCATGTTGTTGGTGGTCAGCGCCAGCAGCATGGTGAAGCTGAACAACTGGTACATGCTGTGGTACAAGCGCAGCCGGGGTGGGGTCATCTTGCCATGGTCGCGCTCGATCCGCATGTAGGGCCGCGAGAAGATGGCGGTAGTCAGGCCCACGAAGGCGGTCAGCGTGACCAGAAAGACGTTGAGTGCGTCAATATAGAATTCGCTGCTCCAGACCAGCAGCGGGCCGTGGTTGATGATCTGCGCAGTCAGGGCGCAGGCTGCGAGGAAGGTGCCAAGACTGAAGGCAACATTTATGTCGGGCGCGCCATCGCGATGCCCGACCAGCGCCAGCACCAATCCGCCGAGCAATGGAATCGCCAGTAAAAGGGCCAGCGCGTACACCTCAATCTTCCTTCAATTTTTCAAGGTTCCGGATGTCCAGGCTGTCGAACTGCTCGCGAATCTGGAACATGAACACGCCCAGGATAAGCACGCCAATCAGCACATCCAGCGCAATGCCAAGCTCAACCACCATCGGCATGCCATAGGTGGCCGAAGTGGCGGCAAAAAACAGGCCGTTTTCCATTGCCAGAAAGCCTATCACCTGCGGCACCGCCTTGGTGCGGGTAATCATCATCAGGAACGAGAGCATCACGCATGCGAGCGCGATACCAAGCGTGCCGCTGGCCACGGTCGAGGATAGTTGCGCGATCGGCTTGGCCAGATTGAAGGAGAAAATCACGACCACAATGCCAATCAGCATGATGGTCGGAATATTGATCAGGGTTTCGACATCCCAGTGAATGTTGAGGCGGTCAATCACCCGGTGCAGCAGATAGGGAATCAACAGTACCTTGAGCACAAAGGTCAAACCGGCCGACAGATAGAGATGCGGCTGGTTCGTCACGTAGCCAACCACCGCGGTGGCCAGCACCAGCGTGGCGCCCTGCATCGTGAACAACTGGATCAGCGACAGCACGCGCCGCTGCGAGATCATCGCGAACACCAGCATCAGCAGCACCGCGCCGAGCAGGTTGACAAACTGGATCAGCAGCGTGCTCATGGTCATTTGCTCAGCAAAAGGTGAACCAGCAAGCCAATGACGGCCAGCAGAAAAGCGGTGGCCAGGAACTCCGGCACGCGGAAAATGCGCATTTTGGCACTGACTGTTTCCAGCACCGCAAGCAGGAAACCACCCAGCGCCAATTTGAAGACCAGCGCGGGCAACGCCAGCAGCATCGCCAGCGGAGCCTGCGCCTCGGCCACACCCCAGGGGAAGAACAGCGCCAGGCCGATGCATGAGTACGCAAACAGCTTGAGGCTGGCCGCCCACTCGAAGAGCGCCAGGTGGCGCCCTGAGTATTCGAGTATCAGCGCCTCGTGGATCATTGTCAGTTCGAGGTGGGTGGCCGGGTTGTCCACCGGCACCCGAGCGTTTTCCGCCAGCGACACCATCGTGAACGCGACGCCCGCCATGGCCAGGCCCGGGTCGATGGTGAACTCGCGATGCGCCAGCGTCTGCACGATGGTGGTGAGCGAGGTTGACTTGGAGATGAGCGAAGCCAGGAACAGCACCATCAGCAACGCCGGCTCGGCCAGAAAGCCAATCAGCATTTCGCGCCGTGCGCCCATGCTGCCGAAATTGGTGCCCACGTCCATCGCCGCCAGCGAAATAAACACCCGGGCCAGTGCAAACAGGCCGACCAGGGCAATCGCATCGGCAGCCGTCGCCAGAGGCAGGTCGGTGGACAACGTGGGGATGATGGCAGTGGCCAGGATCATGCAGCCGAACACTACGTAAGGGGCGGCGCGAAACAGCGGCGACGCATTGCTGGCAAGCACCGATTCCTTGTTGAACAGCTTGTGCAGCATACGGTACGGTTGCCAGAGGCTGGGCGCCGATCTGTTTTGCAGCCAGGCGCGGCATTGGTTGACCCAGCCCGTGAGAATCGGTGCCAGTGCGATCGCAATGGCAATCTCGAGCATCTGGGACAGAAGGCCCGAGATGCTCATGGCATCACCACCAGCAGCGTGACGACCAGGGTCACAAAACTGTAGAGCAGGTACACCGAAATACGACCTTGCTGAATCAGCCCGAATAGCCGCCCCAGGTAGCCAGCCAATTCGATGATCGGCAGGTAAATCCAGCGCCAGAAATGGTCCTCGACCGTGACACGGTAACGCGGTTGCCGGTCGAACGGGGTTGGCAGCTCACGCTGCATCTGGAAGAAGGGCTCGAAAATCTGGCGGATCGGCTGGCCAAAGCCCTCGGCGCTGTCTTGCATGCGCGCCGTGCTCCACGGGAAACCGCAGGCCCATGGCAGACTGCGGCGCAACCGGCCATGGTAGAACTTGCGCACCAGCAGGAATGCCAGAGCAAAGCTGCCCAGGATGCCGAGCAGGAAGAAGACCGGCCCATAGCTTGCCTGCTTCACACTGATCGGCGCCAGCAGCCAGCCGTGGGCCGCCACCCGGTCAGCAAGGCCTGACCCGACCAGCTGCTGCGTCACCGGATCAATCAGGCGGATGAATTGCGTGGGCAGCAGCCCGAGCGCCACGCAACCAATCGCCAGCCAAACCATGCCAGCGCGCTCCAGGTAGCCGGCGTCGTGAGCCTGGGCAAGTTTTTCCTCACGGGGCTGGCCCAGAAAGATGATGCCAAAGAATTTGACCATGGTGTAGCCCGCCAGCGCCGCCACCAGCGCGATCAGTGCCGCCACCACCGGGATCAGCATCGTCAGCAGCGGCACCGGCAGGCCCGGCGTGAACAGGAAGCTCTGCAGCAGCAGCCACTCGGAGACAAACCCGCCAAACGGCGGCAGGCCGGCACTGGTCAGCACGCCCAGGAGCATGAGCCAGCCGACCCATGGCATGGTGCGGATCAGCCCGCCGAGCTTGCCAAGGCTTCGCTCGGAAGTGGCGTGCAGCACGCTACCGGTACCCAGGAACAGCAGGCTTTTGAAGACCGCATGGCTGGCTACGTGATAAAGCGCGGCCGTCAAGGCCAGTGCGGCCAGCGCTTTCATGTGGTAGGCCGAAAAGATCAGCGTCAGGCCCATGCCGGCAAAGAGCAACCCCATGTTTTCGATCGACGAATAGGCCAGCAGTCGTTTCATGTCGCTCTGCACCGACGCGAAGACCACGCCAAACAGGGCAGTGGCCAGGCCAACGATCAGCATCAGCCCACCCCACCACCACAGGTGCTGACCAAGCAAGTCAAGAGATACGCGCAACAGCCCGTAGATGGCCGTGTTGAGCATGACGCCGCTCATCAGGGCCGACACTGGGGACGGCGCTGCCGGGTGGGCCTCCGGCAGCCAGACATGCAGCGGAAGGATGCCTGCCTTGGCCCCGAAGCCGAGCATGGCCAGCAAAAAACCGATTGAGGCCCAGAACGGCGTCAAGGTCTGGGCGCGCATGTTGGCAAACGTATAGTCGCCGGTGTTTGCCTGCAGCACGCCAAAACACAGCAGTACCGCAATGGCGCCGATGTGCGCCATTACAATGTACAGCAAACCAGCGCTGCGCACCTCCGCGATTCGATGGTTTGCCGTCACCAGAAAGAATGACGAAAGCGCCATCGTCTCCCACATCACCATGAACGAGTAGGCATCATCGGCCAGCACGACCCCAACCATGCTGGCCAGAAAAATGTGGTACTCCAGGCACAGCAGTCCGGGCGGCGTGCCCTCCCCCTTGCGGAAGTAGCCAGCCGCGAAAATGGAAACGCCCGCGGACGCGCCGCCAATCACCATGACGAAGTACGCGGACAAACCATCCAGTCTGAAATGAAACGGCAGCCCGGGCAGACCGAGCGGCAACACAGCCACCTCGGGCGTGACGAAGGCCGCGTCGAGCGCGATGCCAAACAGCGCCAGCCCAAGCAGTCCGCCGACTGGAAACAGCACGCGCGACACCAGCGCGAAGCGGCGCAGTGAAAACACCCCGACGACGCCAGAAATCAGCCATCCCGCCAAAACAACCAGCATCCAGTCAAGATGGAGCCACTGCGCAAGCGGAGGAAGGTCTTGCATGGACGTCAGACCTTCAGGCGCATGGGAAAATTTGAGGTCCACGCATTGCCGCAGACAGTGCTGGATTGTCGAGCGCGGCGACTTGTGGCAAGGCGGCTTTCTTGCCTTGGTGTGTCAATTCCATATCTTCCCGGAATGACAATTCAGCACTTGTTTTCAAGTATGTCCTAACCACTGCCAATTCAACTTATTCGTGCCGGCCTTGCCTGATATGAGACGACCCAGAACCCCAGCCCGGCTGATCCGATTCAGTCTGGTTATTGTAGCGCCGCCGTGGCAGAAGCACGGCACGATGCCCGTCAAGCCAGTGCGTCGTTGACCTGATCGTTGAACTCGGCGAGCTCCACCGCGTTGCTGATTTCCCGCGGCAGCGCATCGCGAACAGAGAACACGCCAAGAATCTTGCCCTGCGCGTTCATGATCGGCAAGTGCCGGAAGCCTCGCTCGATCATGATGAGCACTGCGTCCGACACCCACGTTTCCGGTGCCACGCAGCAGGGCCCGCGCGTCATGACCTCGGAGACCATGGTTTTTTCGGGATTGAGTGCCTTGGCCAGCACCCGCGTCATCAGGTCGCGCTCGGTGACGATACCCAGCAAGGTGCCGGGCGTATCCACAATCAGCACGCTGCCACAATTGGCACGAGTCATGACACAGGCCGCATCCCAGACACTGGCATGCGATCCCAGGCTGACAACATGCTTTTGCGACATGGATTGAAAAACGGTACGTTCAGCCATGGCAGTTTTCCTTTCAAGTGATGATGCGGCGGCTGCTCTTGCGCTCTGGCATGCGGTTCAGCGCAGGGCTGCGTTGATTTTTTCCAGTGCCCGGGCACCCGGGCATAACTGCCGCGCCCCGAGGGAGTTGAGCGGCTTTTCGGTGGTATTGAGGGCAGTGTGCAAATCGGTGGCCAGCGGGTCCAGGTAGAGCAGGCCCGTCACGATCTCTCCGCGCGCCTGATGCTCCTGCATGTAGCTCATGGCGGCGTAGCGGTCGGTGGGATCGTACTCCGGATGCAGCTTGCGCAGCCGAAGCATGGACCCGTCGTGTTGCGCCACTTCCACTGTTTCGCCAGGCGCGTATTCCGTGGTGATCTCGCTGCGCGGCGTGATGAAATCGATGCGGCTCACGGCCTCATTGTGCTGGCGCACATAGTCGTAACTCTTGGTGCTGCCACCATGGTTGTTGAAGGTCACGCAAGGGCTGACGACGTCAATGAAAGCAGCCCCTCCATGCTCCATGGCGCCCTTGATGAGCGGCACCAATTGCGCCTTGTCGCCAGAAAAGCTGCGTGCCACGTAGGTAGCGCCCAGCTGCAAGGCCAGCGCCACAAGGTCGACCGGGCTGTCGTTGTTGATCACGCCCTTCTTGCTCTTGGAGCCCCGGTCAGCGGTGGCGGAGAACTGGCCCTTCGTCAGGCCGTAGACACCATTGTTTTCCACAATGTAAGTCATGCACACGCCACGCCGCATCGCGTTGGCGAACTGGCCCAGGCCGATTGAAGCCGAGTCCCCGTCGCCTGAAATACCCAGATACAGCAGGTCGCGGTTGGCCAGGTTGGCGCCTGTCAGCACCGAAGGCATGCGGCCGTGTACCGTATTGAAACCGTGCGATGCGCCCAAAAAGTAGGTCGGTGTCTTGGAACTGCAGCCAATGCCCGAAAGCTTGGCAACACGGTGTGGCTCGATGTCGAGTTCCCAGCAAGCCTGAATGATGGCCGCGGAGATCGAGTCGTGGCCACAGCCGGCGCACAGGGTGGACACCGGACCTTCGTAGTCACGGCGCGTATAGCCAACCTTGTTGGTGGTCAGTGTGGGATGGTGCAGGCGGGGTTTGGCAATGTAGGTCATGCAAGCTCCTTGCGCCGCGGCAAACCAACGGACGGCAGTGCCAACGGATGCACACTTTTCCGAATCGCACCGGTGATGAAACGCGCGGTGATGGGCGTGCCGTCATAGTGCAGCACGCGCACCAGTCGAGCCGGATCAATATCGAGTTCATTGATCAGCATGGAGCGCATTTGCGCATCGCGATTTTGCTCCACGACGAACACCTTTTCATGTCCGGCAATGAAGCGGTTCACGGACTCGGGGAATGGGAATGCCCGCAAACGCAAGGCATCCACGTACACGCCCTCTTCTTCCAGCACGTCGAGCGCCTCACGCATGGCGGGGCTGGTCGAACCGAAGTAAATCACGCCCCAGGTAGTTTTTTGCGCGGCCTGGCGCGATACCGGTTGTGGCACCATGTCGGCAGCGGTCTTGAACTTCTTGATCAATCGCTCCATGTTGTAGATATAGTCCGGCCCGTGCTCGGAATAGCGCGCATAGGCATTTTTGGTTGTGCCACGCGTGAAAAAACTACCCTTGCTGGGGTGGGTACCGGGCAGTGTGCGCCACGGTATGCCGTCACCATCCACATCCTTGTAGCGTCCAAAGTCCTTGCCGGCCTCGAGTTCAGCGGCCGTCATGACCTTTCCGCGGTCATAGTCGCGCGCATCATCCCACACAAACGGCCTGCAAAGGCGCTGGTTCATGCCGATGTCCAGGTCTGTCATCAAAAACACCGGAGTTTGCAAACGATCCGCCAGATCCAGCGCCGCCGCCGCGTGGTCAAAACATTCATGCGGGTCTTGCGGAAACAGCAACACGTGCCTGGTGTCGCCATGCGAAGCGTAAGCACAGGACAGGAGGTCGGACTGCTGCGTGCGCGTTGGCATGCCGGTGGAGGGACCGCCGCGCTGCACGTTGACAATGGTCACCGGAATCTCGGCGAAATAGGCCAAGCCGATGAACTCGGTCATCAGCGAGACGCCCGGCCCGGAGGTGGCAGTAAAGGCACGTGCTCCATTCCAGCCAGCGCCCACTACCATGCCAATGGACGCCAACTCGTCTTCCGCTTGCACGATGGCATAGTTATGCCGGCCAGTGATCGCGTCCACACGGTACTTGTCGCAATACTTCTGGAACGCCTCGGGCACCGACGAGGACGGCGTGATGGGATACCAGGCGGCCACCGTGGCACCGCCATAGATGCATCCCAGCGCGATGGCGCTGTTGCCATCGGTAAAAATCTGGTCCGCCACCTGGTCGCACTTGCGCACACGGATGCCCAGCGGAGCATCGAGGTGCTCCACTGCGAAGTTCCGCCCGAGGTGCAATGCCTGGATGTTGGACTTGAGCAGCCTCTCCTTGCCCTTGTACTGCTCGGAAAAAAGTGTTTCAAAAACATTGGCGTCAAGGTCGAGCAGCACCGACAAAACCCCCACGTAAATGATATTCTTGAACAGCTGGCGCTGCCGGGGATCAGCGTACACGGCGTTGGCGATCTCGGTGAGCGGCACGCCGATGACCTGCACGTCATCGCGAAACTTCGATGGCTGCATTGGCCGCGTACTGTCATAGAACAGGTACCCGCCGGGTTCGATTTCGGCCACGTCCGCGTCCCAGGTCTGCGGATTCATGGCGACCATCATGTCCACGCCACCGCGCCGGCCGTGATAGCCCTTCTCGCAAATCCGCGCCTCGTACCATGTCGGCATGCCCTGAATGTTGCTGGGAAAAATATTGCGCGGGCTAACCGGCACACCCATACGCATCACCGCTTTGGCAAACAGCTCGTTGGCCGATGCCGAACCGGAGCCGTTGACGTTGGCGAACTTGATAACGAAATCGTTGATAGCCTCAATACGCTTCATGCGGCCTCCGTCTGGAGTCTGCGGCTGGAAAGAGGGTGCGAATCGCGGCAGCCCGGCCCTGCCTGCGTGGTTTTTAAGAGGAACTTTTGCATATCCCATGCGCCGGTCGGACAACGCTCTGCGCACAGGCCGCAGTGCAGGCAAACGTCCTCGTCCTTGACCATGATGTGGCCGGTTTTCATCTCGGCGGAAACATACAGATCCTGGTTTGTATTCAGCGACGGCGCCTTGAGCCGGAGGCGCAAATCGGCTTCTTCACCATTGACGGTAAACGTGATGCAGTCCATCGGGCAGATGTCGACGCAGGCATCGCATTCGATGCAGGTGTCGCGGTTGAAAACCGTCTGCACGTCGCAATTGAGACAGCGGCTGGCTTCCTTGAATGCGGTGGCTGCGTCAAAGCCAAGCTCCACTTCGACGCGAATGCTGGCCAGCGCTTCCTCGGCCTTGGCCCAAGGCACCTTGAAGCGGGTGTCGCCCGACACCTCATTATGGTAGCTCCACTCATGAATTCCCATCTTCTGGGACATCAGGTTGGTGGCTGGCGGCGGACGCCGGCTCAACGCCTCGCCATGCAGGAAACGGTCGATTGACACGGCCGCCTCGTGGCCATGCGCCACGGCGGCGATGATGTTTTTGGGTCCAAACGCCGCGTCGCCGCCAAAAAATACCTTCGACGCGGTGGACTGGAAGGTATTCTTGTCAAGAACCGGCAAACCCCAGCGGTCAAACTCGATGCCGCAATCGCGCTCGATCCAGGGGAAGGCGTTTTCCTGGCCGACCGCAACCAGCACCGTGTCGCAGGCGAAAAACACCTCCGGCTCGCCCGTGGGCACCAGGCTACGCCGCCCCTTGTCGTCATAGACCGCGCGCACCACCTCGAACGTCATGCCCAGCAGTTGGCCGCCCTCCTGCCGGAAGCTCTTGGGAACGTGGAAGTTGATGATCGGGATGCCCTCGTGCTGGGCGTCTTCCTTCTCCCATGGCGACGCTTTCATTTCCTCAAATCCGCTGCGCACAACTACCTTCACGTCGCTGCCGCCCAGGCGCCGCGCCGAGCGGCAGCAGTCCATTGCGGTGTTGCCGCCGCCGAGCACGATCACGCGTTTGCCAACGTCAGTGACGTGGCCAAAGGAAACCGATGCCAGCCAGTCAATCCCGATATGAATGTGCGCTGCCGCCTCCTTGCGCCCCGGCAGGTCCAGTTCGCGCCCGCGTGGTGCGCCGCAGCCCACAAAAACCGCGTCATAGCCCTGCTTGAGCAACTGCTTCATGGATTCCACGCGCTGACTGCTGTTGAACTGCACACCAAGATCCAGCACGTAACCCGTTTCTTCGTCAATCACGGACTCGGGCAGGCGAAAATGTGGGATCTGCGTCCGGATGAAGCCCCCCGCCTTGGCCTCGCCATCAAATACAGTCACTTCGTAACCCAGCGGCGACAGGTCGCGGGCCACTGTCAGCGAAGATGGGCCCGCCCCGACGCAAGCCACCCGTTTGCCGTTGCGTGGCGCCAGCACCGGCATGCGCGCCTTCACATTCCCCTTGTTGTCAGCCGCCACGCGCTTCAGGCGGCAGATCGCCACCGGCTCCGGCTTGTCGCCGTTGTTTTCCTCGACCCGGCCGCGTCGGCAGGCAGGTTCGCAAGGCCGGTCGCAGGTGCGTCCGAGCACGCCCGGAAAAACGTTGGACACCCAGTTGATCATGTAGGCGTCGCTGTAGCGACCCTGGCCGATCAGGCGAATGTATTCAGGAACCGGGGTGTGGGCCGGGCAGGCCCATTGACAATCGACAACCTTATGAAAATAGTTGGGGTCGGCAAAATTGGTAGGTTGCAAGACGATCTCCTGATCTGGCGCGCCACCGATTGATGGCGGCAGGTGCAATCAAGTTTACGCGCTATGTCGCTGAAACGGGATCGGGAAAACCACAATCTTCCGGGAAACTGCAGGTTTCATGATCTGCCGCAAAAACTTCACTGCATGCGCCGCTGGCCCATTTTGGAAATGGGGCCTATTGAACGGACCAGCACAACCAGTTGCCCGAGCCGGCTTCAGCCTGCTGCTGCGATCTGGCGCAGAGTCTGCTCAAACACTTCGACTGGCTGCCCGCCAGAGATCAAATGACGCTCGTTGATGATGATGGCCGGCACCGAATGAATGCCTTGCGTCAGGTAAAACTGTTCGCGCTCGCGCACTTCCTCGGCATAAGTGCCTGATTCGAGTATTTCACGGGCACGTGTTGCATCAAGACCCACCTCACCAGCCACGCGTGCCAGCACTTCATGCGAGCCCGGGCTCTCGCCATGCGTGAAATAGGCTGTGAAGAGGGCTTCTTTGAGCGCCTTTTGCTTGTCGGCGCCCTGCAACTCTGCCCAGTGCAGCAGCCGGTGAGCGTCAAAGGTGTTGTAAATGCGGTTTCGTCCACCGCCAGGCTCATCCGCGGCGCTGAACCTGAAGCCCACTTCGGCGCCACGGGCACGAATGTTTTCGCGGTTGGCATTGGCTTGCTCTGGCGTAATGCCGTATTTTTGCGTGATGTGCTCGGAAATTTCCTGGCCCTGCGATGCCATGCCGGGGTTGAGTTCAAACGGCTGGAAATGCAATTCAGCGCTGACTTCACTACCCACGCGTGCAAGGGCCTGTTCCAGCGATTTAAGGCCAATGACGCACCAGGGGCAGGAAACGTCAGAGACAAAATCTATTTTCAGCTTGGTAGCCATTTTGAAAGTGTCCAATAAAAGAAGCGGCGCTGTGGATATGGGGGCAAACAGCCACATTGCAACGCGGACTACCTTGCATCCAATCCCATCGCCCGCGAAATCACCTCTTTCATGATCTCATTGGTTCCGCCGTAAATGCGCTGCACACGGGCATCAGCATAAGCACGGGTGATGGGGTACTCCCACATATAGCCGTATCCGCCAAAGAGCTGTACGCATTCGTCCATCACTTTGCATTGCAGGTCGCTGCACCAATACTTGGCCATGCTGGCCGTGGCGGTATCGAGCTTGTCCTGGGTCACCAGTTCGCAGCACCGGTCGACAAAGACGCGCCCCACCTGCACCTCAGTTTGCAACTCAGCCAGGGTATAGCGCGTGTTCTGGTAGCTGGCCACCGGTTGCCCAAACACCTTGCGCTCTTTTACATAGGCCAGTGTCCAGTCAATGGCGGCCTGCGCGGATGCCACAGCGGTGATGGCAATTTGCAGGCGCTCCCAGGGCAGCTGTTCCATCAGGCAGATGAAGCCCCTGTTTTCATGCACCTCGCCGCCCAGCAGGTTATCCAGGGGCACAGTCACGTCATTGAAAAATAGTTCAGACGTGTCCTGCGCCTTCAATCCGAGCTTCTTCAGGCGTTTGCCAACCGCAAAACCCGGCATTTCGCGCTCCACCAGCAGCAGGCTGGTTCCCTTGGCACCTGCCGCCGGATCGGTTTTGGCCACCACAAGCACCAGATCAGCGTGCCAGCCGTTGGTAATGAAGGTCTTGCTGCCGTTAAGCAAATAGTTTCCGTCGGGCTGCCTGATTGCCGTGGTCTTGATGCCTTGCAAATCGGAGCCGGCGGCGGGCTCACTCATGGCGATTGCGCCCACCATCTGGCCGCTGGCCAGTTGGGGCAGGTACTTGCGTTTTTGCGCTTCGGTACCGTAATGGAGAATATAGGGCGCTACGATTTCGCTGTGCAGCCCATAGCCAATACCCGAGAAACCACCACGCGCCAGCTCTTCCATCTGCACCACCGAATAGAGCTTGTCGGCACCCGAGCCGCCATATGCCTCCGGCATCGTCATGCACAGGAAGCCGTTGTCGCCAGCCTTGTCCCACACGGCGCGGTCCACATAGCCCTGATCTTCCCACTGGGCGTGAAACGGCGCGATCTCTTTGTCCATAAAGCGGCGAAAGCTGTCGCGGAAAGATTCGTGCGCGGGGCTGAAGAGGCTGCGTTCGATCATCGGTCTGCCTTGTGTGCATCAGGAAAATTATTTATGCAAAGCGGCTGCTTTGTTAAATGAATATACTTCAAGAACCCCACACCCGCTCCCGTGCCCCCTTTTTGAGGAAAGCCACCATGATCGAAGCATTCATTTACGATGCCGTTCGCACGCCACGCGGCAAGGGCAAAAAGGACGGCAGCCTGTATGAAGTCAAGCCCATCACTCTGCTGACCGGCGTGCTGACCGAGTTGCAACGGCGCAATGGCTTTGACACTGCCGCGATCGATGATGTGGTGATGGGCGTGGTCTCGCCGGTGGGCGAACAGGGCGCGGTGATTGCAAAAGTTGCGGCGCTGAAAGCAGGCTGGGACTTTCGCGCCTCAGGCGTGCAGATCAACCGGTTTTGCGCGTCAGGGCTGGAAGCGGTGAACCTGGCGGCGCAAAAAGTGCGCTCGGGATGGGAAGACCTGGTGGTCGCCGGCGGCGTGGAAAGCATGAGCCGCGTACCCCTTGGCTCGGACGGTGGTGCCTGGGCGCAAGACCCGGAAACCAATAGCGCCACACTGTTTGTGCCACAGGGCGTTGGTGCGGATCTGATTGCAACGATGGAAGGCTTCAGCCGCGCCGATGTGGACGCCTTCGCGCTGGCAAGCCAGCTGCGCGCCGCCACGGCGCGCCAGGCGGGCTATTTTGCGCACTCGCTGGTTCCGGTCATGGACAGCCTCGGCCAGACCATCCTGGGGCAAGACGAGTTCATCAAGCCCCACACCACGCTGGAAGGTCTGGCATCGCTCAAGCCGGCGTTTGAGCAGCTCGGCGCCATGGGCTTTGATAATGTGGCCCTGACCCGCTACCCGCAGGTCGAGCGCATCAACCACGTTCACCATGCCGGCAATTCATCGGGCATTGTTGACGGCGCGGCGGCGGTGCTGGTTGGCTCGGAAGCTGTCGGCAAGACCCACAACTTGACGCCACGTGCGCGCATTGTTGCAGCGGCGCTCAGCGGCGCCGACCCGACCATCATGCTGACCGGTCCCATGCCGGCAGCGCGCAAGGCTCTGGCCAAGGCCGGACTGACGATAGATCAGATCGACCTGTTTGAGGTCAACGAGGCCTTTGCCGCCGTGGTGATGCGCTTCATGAAAGAAATGCAAGTGCCGCACGAAAAAGTCAATGTGAACGGTGGCGCGATTGCCATGGGCCACCCGCTGGGTGCCACCGGCGCCATGATTCTGGGAACGCTGGTTGACGAGCTGCACCGGCGCAAGCTGCGTTATGGCATGGCCACGCTGTGCGTGGGCGGCGGCATGGGGATTGCCACCATCGTTGAGAAATTGTGAGACTTTGCGGGACAGACTGCAGCTACGCGCAGCGCGCCGGCCCTGTCCTAAAAATATAGGAGAAATTGGTCTCTAGCCCACTACAGGGACTTCCCCCCAAGTCAAGCGACAGCATCGGTATTTTTTCATTGGTGACGGTATTTCTTGCATTGGCATGAATTGAAGTTGCGATAAAACGAGGAACAGACTGC
>JAHFQQ010000021.1 GCA_023259235.1 Polaromonas sp.
GACAACGTGCGTATCAACCTGACCGCCAAGGAGTTCGCACTGCTCGCCGTGCTGGCGCGGCGCCAGGGCGATATCCTGTCCAAGACCGCGATTGCCGAGCTGGTCTGGGACATGAATTTCGACAGCAACACCAACGTCGTCGAGGTCGCCATCAAGCGGCTGCGCGCCAAGATCGACACGCCGTTTTCGCCCAAGCTGCTGCACACCATTCGCGGCATGGGTTATGTACTGGAGCCGCGCGAGGAGAACCTGGAGTGATGCGGCAATCCATCACCGTGCGGCTGATTGTGATGTTCGCAATCGCAGCGCTGGTCACCTTTGCGCTGATCGGCGCCGCCCTGTATCACGTGCTGGACCGTGAACTCACGCGCCACGAGCAGGACGAACTCAGAATCAACCTGCAGAACCTGCAGTATTCGATCGAGCGCACGGGCACCATGGATCGCTGGGCGCGCGTGCAGGCCAAGATGGATACCCTGACACCAGCCGATGGCAGTGTGCGTTTCTGGGTGCTGAGCGATGAGCCCCGCTATGAGTACGGCCGTGGCCTGGCGGAGATCGAGCACATGAACCGCGAGCCAGACGGTCGCGGCAGCATTTTGATGCCGCGGAAGAAGTATCCGATACACACGCTATCGACCAGCATTCCCGCCTTCGAGGATCGTCCGGCCGTGCGTCTGATCGTCGGCGTCGACTCGGCCTCCTACGCACGCACCCTGGACATCTTCCTGACCGCACTGGCCGTGCTGTCGTTGAGCGCGGTCCTGGGGGTCATGCTGATCGGCTACTGGATTGCGCGGGTCGGGCTGCAACCGCTGGTGCAACTGTCGAAAGAGGCGCAGGCGCTGCGCCCGAAAGCGCTGTCGCAACGCCTGAATGTGACGAAGTTGCCGCCCGAATTATCGGCGCTGGCCGCCGCCTTCAACGGCGCGCTGGGCCGCCAGCAGGATGCCTACCGGCAGCTGGAATCCTTCAACGCGGATGTGGCGCACGAATTGCGCACACCACTGACGAACCTGATCGGCGGTACCCAGGTTGCCCTGTCGCGCCAGCGCTCGGCAGCCCAATTCGAGGAAACGCTGCAATCGAACCTGGAAGAACTGGAGCGGGTGCGATCGATCATCAACGACATGCTGTTCCTGGCGCGCGCCGACCAGGGCGAGGCGGCCACCGGTCTGGTGCGGACCCCGATCGCACAGGAAGTGCGCAAAACCACCGAGTTCTTTGAATTTGTGCTGGACGACATGGACGCTATGGTCAGCATCGAGGGGGACATAGCGGCCGAGGCGATGATAGAGACCGCGCTGTTCCGCCGCGCCGTGTCGAACCTGCTGCAGAATGCGATCGAGCATTCGAGCGCAGGAGCACGCTTGCTGGTGACGATCCGCCAACAGCTCACATCCATCTGGGTGACCGTGTCCAATCCCGGCGAGCCCATTGCACCGGGCCATTTGCCGCGTCTGTTCGACCGCTTTTACCGGATTGACGCGGCGCGCCAGCCCCAGGGAGAACACCATGGCCACGGCTTGGGACTGGCCATCGTGAAGGCGGTGGCGAGCATGCATGGCGGCAGCGTGACCGCGTCCTGTGCGGAAGGCATCACCACCATCGGGTTCAGCGTCCCGGTCGCCGCGCTGCGGGCCGCCTGACCTGCGTCGCAGCGGAAAAACGGGCAACTGGCCTGCAGAAACCTGCGCGTAACGGATAGAAACTTCAACCGCATGAGTCAAAGTATGTCATAGGTTTGGCGCGTCAAAGCGCCTTCTATCTTTTAAACACTGAGGGAGTTTGAGGCTGCCCCCGGCGATCACTCCGGCTGCGACATGGGCCTCATGCACCGCCTTGTGCGCCAGCAACAGTACCCCGGTTTTTTGCTCCGGCGTCAAAACTTGAAGGTCATACGTGACAGCGCTTCAAGATCAAACCGCACCTGACGGTGTCTTCGACACCGTGCAGGGAACTCAGGCGTTGGCCATCCATCGCTGAACGCTTTAGCAGTCTGTGGATAACCATCATCACGCAAGGTGATCAGATGATGCAATTTTCATTTTTACCCCAATCGGACTAGTGTAGGCACAGGCGCCGCACGCGGTGTGCAGCGCATTTGAACCGGAGGTGACACGATGAGCAACCAGCAGGAAAGCAACGCAAACATCATCAACTATGGGCCCCTGGCTGGCCTGATAGGGGTTTGGGAGGGGAACGGCGGAACGGATATTTCGCCGGGTATGCCGGACCAGATGAAGACGGATACAGAACGGAGCTATCGAGAGCGCTGGGTTTTTGAAGCGATCAGCCCGCCCGTGGAAAACCATGATCAAAAACTTCGCCAGATTGTCTGCGATACGCATGCCTGGCGCGGAACTCCATCCACGGCGGAGAAACATGCCGGAGAGGCCTTCCATGCGCAAAGAGGCTACTGGATTTGGGACTCCGCCACCGGGATGGTGCTGAATTCGTTTGCGGTACCGCGCGGTATCGTCATCAATGCCGGCGGTACCGTGAAACCGGACGCCACCAGTTTTGAGCTGGTGGCACAGGCCGGATCGGAGACCTACGGTATTTGCCAGAATCCCTTCCTGCTTGAGAGCTTCAAGGTCGTGCGCTATATCCTCAAGGTAAAGCTGAACGGCAAGGACAGCATCGACTATGAGCAGGACACCCAGCTTCAGATCAAAGGGCGGGGCCTCATGCACCACACTGACGCCAACCATCTCAAGCGCGTTTCGTGAGCATCGGCTGCGAGGTCTTCGCACGGGTCTCGCCAACCAGCGCCAGCAAATGCAGTGCATCGGTCTGATTGGCTATGGCGCAGTCGGCAGGATTTTCTCCAGGGGACTGAGCCGCCTGCCCGAACTGGCCGAGGTCGTCCTGGCCGGAAAAGTGCGCGGCCGTATGGCGATCAACGTGGCACGCTGAGCAGCCCCTAAGTCTGTTCTGCGGCGATCCAGCGCAGGCCTTTGCCGCGGCTGTAGTAATAGTCCCCTTGCGGACTGATCACGACGGCGCGGAACGCTGCCGGGTCGGTGAAATAGCGCCATCCATGGCCTGGTGCCTCGGCAGCGGCGTCGTTCGGCACCGCCTGCATGCCATGGTCAAAGCCTTTTACGGAGCGCTTCTCCGTGGCGTGCTTATTGTTGCGTTGAGGGTCGTGTTCGCGGTCCCCAGCCAGAAGGGGAGTGCTGATAGCGGCTGCCATCAGGGCTATCGAAGCGAGAAGTGCGGTCGGTTGCATGATGATCTCCTTTGCATAGGTGCCCAGTCGTTGGTGACTGTGTGCACAGTTTGCACTTGCCATGATGAATCGCTGCTGAACGGCTTGTTGCAGTGTCGTTCATACAGCGCTTTGCCGTACGGTGGAAGCGCCAAATCGCCCCAGTCCCAACTCTACCAACCCTTCAGGTCTACGCAGCAGAAACAGCACTTCCAGCCCCATGCGCTGCGCCAGGGCAAGGCCTTCGCCCGGGCCGGCCACCAGCAAGGCCGTGGCCCAGGCGTCCGCGTGCATGCAGGTGCGCGCCAGCACGGTGACCGAGGCGACAGCGTTGTTCACCGGCGCGGCGCGGCGCGCGTCCATGGTGTGCGCGAGGTGCGCGTCGCCCACTTTCAGGTAGTGCCGGTAGTCGCCCGAGGTGGCCACGGCCAGGTCTTCGAGTTCGATGACGCCGCGCGCCGCACGGCGGCCAAGGTCAGGGGATTCAAGCGCCACAGCCCAGGGCACGCCACTGGCCTGGCCGCCCACGGCGCGCAGCTCGCCATCGAGCGCCGCGAGCGCGTGGCGCACGCCATGCTGCTGCAGCACGGCGGCCATGCGGTCCACCGCATAGCCCTTGGCAATGCCGCACAGATCGAGCTGCACGGGGGCGCGCTTGCGGGCGCGGCCTGCGGGGCGGTCGAGCTCCAGGCCCTTGTGCATAGTGCACGGCGCAGCCTGGCGCGCGGTGTGGATCGCCGCGGCGTCGGGGGCATCGCGCGTGGCGCCAAAACCCCAGGCATCGACCAGCGTGCCGACGCAGGGGTCAAACGCGCCAGCGCTTTGGCGGTGGATGTCCATGGCGCAGGCCAGCACCTCCAGCATTTCAGGCGGCAGGTCCACCCAGGTGTCCACGGGTGCGCGGTTCAGGCGCACCAGATCGCTATCCGGCTTCCAGGGCGACATCTGCGCGTCCACCTGCTGCACCGCAAAGGCCAGGTCCTGGTGCAAGGCCTCCTGGTTCACAGCACCATCGGCGTCCACGCTGGCGGACCAGCGCGTTCCCATGGTCGGGCCGTGCAGCGCAGTCCGCATGCAGGGCGCGGCAGTCTCAGAAGACGTCTTCGGCATAGCGCTCTTTTGCTTTGAGCTGCGCCACGCTCAAGTGCAGCGGCACGAGAATGGCGTCCAACGCCTCGACCACGCTCTTGGCCATGGCGCGGCTGCCGCAGACGCGCACCAGGGCGCCCTGGGCCACCAGTGCGCGGATGCGCTCGGCGTCGCGGCGCAGGGCGTCCTGCACATAACCGCCGCCTTCGGGGATGCGCGAGAACACCGTCTGCACACTCGCCAGCCGCCCTTCACCCAGCCATTGCTGGATCTCGGTGCCAAAGTAAAAGTCCTGCGCCGGGTCGCGCCCCCCAAAGTACAGGTGCATAGGGGGGTGCCGGTCGTTGCGGCGGATGAAGCCAGCCAGGGGCGCCACCCCCGTGCCCGCACCGATCAGCAGCACGGGCGGGCGCGTGCGCGGCAGCGCGAAGCCTGGGTTCGAGCGGATGAAGGCGGCGATGCTGCCCCCCCTCTGCAGGCCCAGCAAATGCGTAGAGCACAGGCCACCGGGCAGCAGGCGCACGCAGATTTCCAGAAACCCGTCCTTCGAGCCCGACGCCAGCGAGTAGTAGCGCGGCACGGCCGAGCCCGGCGGCACGATGCCCACCAGGTCGCCCGCCGCAAAATGCGCCAGGCCATGGCCCCGAAGTGCCCCGCCGCCCTGCGCGGGCCAGGCAAAGCGCAGGATCGCCGTAGGTTCGTCGCTGTGCTCGCGGTAGTTTTGGCGCGCCACAAGCGTGAGCGCGGTGGTGGGCGGCACGCGCGGCACATAGTCGAGCACCAGGGGCTCGCCCAGTGCGCGCGCCAGAGCGTCGCCCCAGCGCGCGAATTGCTGGGCCGATTGCTGGTGGATGCATTCGAGCGGCAGCAGCGCGGGCCAACCCTGTGCGCGCAGCGTTTTCTCCAGCGCCTCGGCAAAGGCGCAGAAGGCCGGGTACTGCCGGTCGCCAAAGCCCAGCACCGTCACCGGCACGGCGCTGGCGGTCAGTTTTGCGATGCGCTGTAGGGCGTCGCTGGCGTGGGCCGGGGCCTGGCCCTCGCCATAGGTGGCGGCGAGCACGAATACCTGCCGCGTGGCGGCCGTGGTCTGGAAATGCTCCAAAGCGCTGGTGTGCACGCGGTGCCCACTCTGGGCCAGCGCATCCTGCAGCGCCTGGGCAAATCCCCACGTGCTGCCGCCTTCGCTGGCGACGAAGATAAGCACGTCGGCCTGTGCCAAGGGACTGTTGCCGGTGATGTGCGGCGCCTGGCGGCGTGCCTGCCACCACATGACCACGCCCGACCACCAGAACAGCAGCACACTGGCGCCCACGAGGGCCAGCACCACGGCCCAGGGCCAGGCCCCTTCGCCGGTGTGCAGCACCAGCGCCCAGTCGTAGATGCGCTGCGCCAGGGTAAGGTCTTGCCAGGCCAGCGTCTGCCCAGAGTAACGGTCGATCCAGCCTTCGCCCTGGCCTGTGGCGACCTTCCAGGTGTCTTCAGGGTCGGCAGCGTCTGGGAAATTCAGTTTGCGCAAATCCCGCACAGCGAGGCTTTGCAGCATGGCAAGCTGCGCGCCGGGCAAGGCGGTCTGGCTGGTGGCCACGGAGACCAGATCCGGCTCGGTCCCGGCGTCCAGCGCCACCAATCCCAGGGTTGAGGCGCTCATCGTCAGCGCGGTGAGCGACGTCAGCAGCAGCACCGCCAGCACCACCCGGCCCGCCACCACGTGGATGCGCTGTGCCAGCGAGCCCCGCACCCGCGCGGCCAGGCGCCGCCAGCCGCCCATGCGGCGCAGCAGCAGTATCAGGGCCGAGAGGCAAATCAAGCCCATGGCCAGCGCAATGCCCGCCGCACCCCAGCGCCCAGCGTCGCCCAGGAGCAGCGAGCGGTGCAGGTTCTTCACCCAGCGCGGCAGCGCCGAAGGCTCCCAGGCGCCCAGCACCCGACCATCGGCCGGGTCCACGTAGCGCGCCTGCGCCTGGTCGCCCTCAAAGCCGAACACCACGATGGCACCCGAGGGCAGATGGCGGATTTCCTCCGCCCCCGGAACCGTGCGCGCCACGCGCTCCACCAGCGTCGCTACCGACAGGTCGCCCGGTGCCGCAGGTGCCTGCCACGCTTCCTGCACCGGATCGAACGCCAGGATGGCGCCGGTGATGCCCAGCACCAGAGCCAGGGTGCCAACCGTCAGGCCCAGCCAGCGGTGGATTGCCTTCCAGCCCACGCGCGTTACTGCAGCTGGAAGGTCAGCGACTGGATGTACTGCTTGCCGGCCTGTGGCTTGCCGGCGTTGCCGGTGGACAGCGGAACGCGAATCTCCGACGGACTGTCGCGCATTTTTTCGACGGCAGCGTCGATGCGGATTTCGTAGCCTGCGTCAATCAGTGCATCGGCCAGGTTGGCCGTGACCTTGAGCGTGCGCCCCGCGCCCACACTGGCGCCGGTCACGCCATTCAAGCGCTTGGCGTCACCGCTCGAGAGCCGGTTCCAGTCGGACAGGGACTTGTAATACTTGGCCTTGCCGCCGGCCACCCACAGGGTGCCGGCATAGGCACCCTTGGCGTCGGTCAGGTAAGCGGCCAGGTAGGCACCGTCGCCGCCATAGTTCTTGAGCTGGGCCGTCAGCGTGACCTGGCGGCTATGCGCCAGGGCGGGCAGGGCCAGCGCGCAGGCGGCGGCCAAAGTGGTCAAAAGGGGTTTGGTCATGGTGATGCTCCAGTAGGGGGGGGGTTACTCGATCTACCCGCGCGGCGCGGTGCCAGGGGTGAACAAGGACGACGGCGCGGCAGCACCGTCCGGTTGCGGCGGTCGGGCCAGGGGCGCAGCGTGCTCACGATCACGGTCACGTTCCCGGGCACGCGCGCGGTCCTCTTGCTTTAGCTTCAATACCTTCAGGGTTTCCGGATCGATCTTGGCCTTGAAGCTGCGGCCCTGGCGGTCGGTGCCGCGAATTTCGTAGCAGCCGCCGTCGATCTTCAGGCGCTGAATCTGCCAGCCTTGCCGGGCTGCCATCTGGCGCACAGCCTCGCGCGATTGCCAGCGCTCGACCGGCGCATCGCAATCGTCGTCGGCCCATATCGGCAGGGCAGCCAGGCCCAGCGCAAGAGTCAACAAGCCACGACGCAGGCGGGAGTGGTGTTGCATGGTGGTGTTCCTTTCCGGTAGCTTAACGCATGGCAAATGATTCGCGGTGCAGGCACCAGCGTCTGGGGCCACGTGCGTGCTCGTGCAGGGCGTCGCCCAGACCCTGGGGGCCGCAGAACCAGATGTCCAGCGGGCCGGGTTCGCCTTGCAAATCCTGCGGCGTGAGGCGCTCGCCCTGGGCTTCGTTGTGCACCGTGAGCGGTACGGGCGGCTGGGCCTGCGCGCACAGACTCTGCAGGCGCGACAGCAGCGGGTCGCGCCGGGCATCGCGTGTGCAGTAATGCATGTGCACGGGGGCGGCGTCGCGGCCCTTGGTGGGCATGCCAGGTTGGCGTGCCTCCAGCAGCGCAAAGAAGGGGGTCACGCCCACGCCTGCAGCCACCCATACCTGCTGGCGGCGGCGGGAGCCCTGGCCATCAAAGCGGCCGTAGGGCCCTTCGATGTCCACGCGCTGCCCGGCGTGCAGACGCTGGTGCAGGGTGCGGGTGTAGTCGCCCAGCGGTTTGATCACCAGGCGCAGCAGGGGCTCGCCCTCGGGGCTGTGGCCCAGCGCGTGCGGCGCGCTGGCAATGGTGAAAGGGTGGGCGCCTTCGGTCGCGTCAAAGCGCACGAAAGCGAACTGCCCCGCGCGATGCCCCGGCCAGCTCTTAGGCATGGCGCAGATCACCTCGATGGGGGCGCCCGTGGGCGTGTCGCCCAGCACCGCAACCTGCTGGATGCGCGCCGCATAGCTGCGCGAACGCCCAACCCAGCCTGCCAGGGACCACACGGCGGCCAGGCTGCCCAGTGCCAGCAGCGAGCCCATGAGCAGCCCCAGCGGCAGCGCCCAGAACGTGAGCGGCATCAGCGCCAGCGCATGGAACACCAGCGCGAGAAACAGCAACGGCATGGCGCGGTGCAGGATGCGCCAGCGCTTGTAGGGCAGCAAGCGTGAAATCAGCGTGAGTGCGATCATGGCCAGCAACAGGTAGAAGGCCCACTCGCCCAGGTCCTTGGCAAAACCGCGCGCATCGGTTAACCAGGGTAGCACGGCGTCGTGCTCCGATTTGCCAGCGCGGCCCCACAGCGCTTTGATCCAGCCACTCGATTCCTTGGCGACCCAGTGCATGATGGCGGTAAGGGCTGCGGCGATGCCCGCCCATTTGTGCAGGCGGTAGACCTGGTCCATGCCACCCAACATGCGGTCGAACAGCGGCAGGCGCAGGGCCAGAAGCATGACCAGCGCCATCAGGCTGATGCTCCAAAGTCCGCTTAAATAGATCGCATGCTGGCGCAACTGCCACCAGCCCAGAGCTGTGCCTTGCGCATTGACCAGGGGCGCTACCCCCAGGTCGGGCGGCACGACAGCCATCCATGCCAGTGTGATGCCCAGCAACCAGATTCCCAGTGCAACTTTGGTACGCATAAGGTCCTTTCTTTTTGATTCCATGGCATTGTGGAAAATACAGCTTGAACAAATGCTGAAAGGCGCATTCATCTTGCGTTCATCGTCCCTGGCGTAAAAAACCGGCTTATGGTCTCCTGCACTGCTCTCCCCCTTCGCCGCCTGATCCTGTCTGGTTTGGCGCTATTTCTGCTCGGCGCGAGCCCCCTGCTGCGCGCCGATGACCACGACCATGATGCCCATGAACTGGCGCGCAGGGCGCTCGAACAGGGCCGGGTGCTACCCTTGCGGGCCGTGCTGGACAAAATCGAACGCGACTACCAGGGCCAGGTGCTCAAGGTGGAGTTCGAGCAGGACGATGGCCGCTACCTCTATAAAATCCGGTTGCTGCAGAGCGACGGTCGCATGGTCAAGCTCAAGGTCGATGCCGTCGATGGCAAGGTGCTGGAGATCCAGCGCAAGGACCACGGAAAGGACAGGGATGCGCATCCTCGTCGTTGAAGATGAACCCACGCTGTGCGCCCAGCTGGTGCACGCCATCACGGCCGCAGGGCACACGGTGGAAAGTGCCAGCGACGGCGTCACCGCTCACTATTTGGGCGACGTAGAGGACTTCGACGCCGTGGTGCTGGACCTGGGCCTGCCCAGACTCGATGGCTTGTCGGTGCTGCGCCGCTGGCGTGCGGCGGGGCGCACCATGCCAGTCCTCATCCTCACGGCGCGCAGCGCCTGGCATGAAAAAGTGGCCGGCATGGATGCCGGCGCGGACGACTACCTGGCCAAACCTTTTCACATGGAGGAGTTGCTGGCGCGCCTGCGCGCCTTGCTGCGGCGACTGGGTGAACACACCAGCGCGCAATGGCAATGCGGGGCCATTTTGCTCGACACACGCCAGGCCCGCGTGCTGGTAGACGGCCTACCCCTGCAACTGACCAGCCATGAGTTCAAGCTGCTGTCGCTGCTGATGCAGCGCAAGGGCGAAGTGCTTTCGCGCACCGAACTATCCGAGCACATCTACCCGCAAGACGCCGACCGCGACTCCAACACCATCGAGGTCTTCGTCGGCCGATTGCGCAAGAAGCTGCCCGCCGGCAGCATTGAAACCGTGCGTGGCCTGGGCTACCGGTTGATTGACGTGGGCCACCCGGTGTGAGAACGGGGTCGCTCCGCCTGCGCCTGCTGGCCGGCACGCTGACCTGGATGCTGCTGGTCATTGTCCTGGTGGGCTGGGGCCTGCGCGGCTTGTTTCAGGACCACGTCACACAACAATTGCAGGCCCAATTGGTGCTGCAGCTCGACCAACTGAGTGCTTCCGTCGATTGGGTGCCTCCTGGCAGCGTCAGCGTCAGCCCCATGACGGCCGACCCGCGCCTGGCACAACCCTTGTCGGGCCTGTACTGGCAGATTGACCGGCTGGGTGCAGCGCCCCAGGCGGGCGTGGCGCGCTCGCGCTCGCTGTGGGACCAGGTGCTGCGCTTGCCCGATGCGCCAGCGTCCTACCCGGCTGGCGGCTATAGCGTCCTGCCGCTGCAGGACGCCCAGGGCCACGCTTTGCTGGCCGTGGCACGTACCCTGCAACTGCCCGAGGACGATGCGCCACTGCTGCGCTTGGTGGTGGCAGGCGACAAAGCCCTGCTGGCCGAACCCCTGCAGCGCTTCACCCGCATGCTGCTCATCGCCCTGGGCCTGCTGGCGCTGGGCTTGGCGCTTGCCGTGGCCGTGCAATTGCAATTGGCACTGCGGCCGCTGCAGCTCCTGCGCGCGCGCTTGGCCGCCGTGCGCAGCGGCGGCGCCGGGCAGCTCGAAGGCAATTTTCCCCAAGAGCTGCAGCCGCTGGTCAACGAGTTCAACCACGTGCTGCGCGAGAACGCCGACATGGTGCAGCGCGCCCGCACCCAGGCCGGCAACCTGGCCCATGCTGTGCACACGCCGCTGTCCATCCTGGCCAATGCCGCCGCGCAAGAACGCAGCCCGCTGGCGCTGCTGGTACAAGAGCAGGTGGCCAGTGCACGCCGCCAGGTCGATTACCACCTGGCCCGTGCGCGCGCCGCCGCCGCCGTGCGCGCCACCGGGCTGCGCACCCCGGTACTGCCGCCGCTGCGCGCGCTGCTGCGCACCATGGAGCGACTGCATGGGCAGCGGCGTCTAGCGTTTGAACTCGCGCCCCAGGCGCAGGACGGTGCCTTTCGCGGCGAAGAGCAGGACCTCTACGAACTGCTGGGCAACCTGATCGACAACGCCGGCAAATCGGCGCGCCAGCGCGTGGTGGTCGATGTGCAGGTGTCGCAGGGGCAGCTGTGCTTCACCGTCGATGACGACGGCCCCGGCATTCCCGAGGAAGAGCGCGAGCACATGTTCGAGCGCGGCGTGCAGCTCGACGAGCAGCGGCCCGGCTCCGGCCTGGGCCTTGACATCGTGCGCGCGCTGGCCGAGACCTACGGCGGCAGCGTGCAGGCCCTGGCATCGCCCCTGGGCGGTGCCCGCCTGCGCCTGTGCCTGCCCATGGCTGCTGAAGCGTGATGGGCGCCGGCGCCACTGCATGGTACCCGCAGGTGGCATGCAGTGGCTAGTCCGAACCGGCTGCATTTTGCATCGAAACACGCCTTATGGCTTGTCCGGAAAACACTGCGCGTCAACTGGTGACCCAGCGAAGCCACAATTCAGTCGCACTACTGGGTAGCCGTGCGCCCGGTATTCGTCGCTCACCGGACAGCACCCGCCCGCACCGCGCTTTGCTGGTGGCCCTGGCAGCCGAGCCGAAAATCGAGAGATTTCGCGCGGACCGAAGGGTGTTCCAAGGTGCGATATTTGGCCTCTCGCGGTTGACTCTCCTATCCGTGGGTAAATCGCAGCTCGCGAGCAAGGTGTTCCCGCACGACAGCAGCGCCGGCCCGGACGCGGTCGAACTGGTGCCGCACCGGCTGCGGCGCAAGCTCGCGGGCAGCGACGTGCGCATCGTCACGATCCGTGGCCTGGGCTACATGCTGGAAGGCGATGTCGATGCCGATGCCGCGACCGGGATCTGAGCAGCAGCGCTTCGGCATCCATGCGCGGTTGCTGACCCTGCTGCTGCGTTGCCTGGCGGCGCTGCTCGCACTTGATAGCTGGAATGACTACCGTGCCCAGCGTGACCTGGTGCAGGCCAGTGCGCCAGACGACTTGAGGCCGCTTGAAGCGGGCGGCGTGCCGTTCGAAGTAGTACCGCTGGTCGACGCTGTCAATCACCACATGGCCCGGTATCAGCAGATGCTGGCCGAGCAGGCCCTCTTTCTCGCCGATGCATCGCACCAGCTGCGCACGCCGCTGGCCATTATGTGGACGCAGGCCGGCTACGCCCTGCGTGAGCCCGATGCCACTCGCATGCCAGCGTGAACCGCATGCCGGTGATCAAAAGCACCGCCAAACTGCGCATGCGCGACATGCGCCCCAGCATTGCGGAATTGAAAGAGACGTTCTGGCCCATGGTGCGGAGAACTGGCGTCGGCGCGATGTTCGGGGCCATGCCCGGCACCGGCCCCACCATCACTTCCTTCATTGCCTATGCGCTGGAGCACAAGATCCCCAAGACGCCCGAGAAGTTCGGCACTGGCATGATCGCGGACATGGCCGCACTCGAGGCGTCGACCCACTCCAAGACCCAGGTCGACTTCATTCCGACGCTGAGCCTGGATATCCCCAGCGACGTGGTAATGGCGTTGATTCTGGGTGCACTGCTGATCCAGGGGATTCAGCCCGGGCCGCAACTGATCACCAAGCATCTGGACATTTTTTGGGGCATGATCGCCAGTTTCTGGATCGGCAATGTGCTGCTGATGGTGCTTAACGTGCCGCTGATCGGCGTCTGGGTCAAGTTGCTGCAGGTGCCCTGCCGCCATCTCTTCCCCTCGAGGATATTCCTTATCCTTATTGGGGTCTTCATCACGCAAAACGACCTGTTCCAGACTTGGGAGGTGCTGGCCTTCGGCATCCTCGGCGCGCCGCCTTCATGGCGCTGGATTTCCCGATGGCTCCGATTCTGCCGGGTATCGTGCTCGGCCCCATGATGGAAGAAAACTTCCGTCAGGCGCTGCTTCTCTCGCACGGCGACATGTCGGTGTTCGTCACACGGCCCATCGGCGCAGGCTTCATGGGGGTGTGCGCCCTGGTGGTGCCCGGTGTTACCTGGTCCGCTTGGCATGCCGGCCGGCGCAAGCGCCTGGCTACAAGCCTGGATGACGCGTTGGACCTGCCGGATCTCAAAGTGCGCGGCGTCGATTGAGACCGTGCGCGGGCTCCAATTTGACAACGACTCCGATGACGTGCACACTTTGATGCAGGACAAACGCGAGCGCAAAAGCGGCACGCACCGGAGCCGTCAAATCCAGCAGTTCACGTTTCGAGTCCGACACAAAAAGCACGAAGGAGACATCCATGAGCAAAGACAATGCCACTCCCGCGACGGTCAATCGTCGCAAAGCGTTGCAGGCCGCGGCCTTTGGCGCCGCGTCGCTGTCGTTTCCCGCCATCGTGAAAGCGCAGGGTGACCAGCCCGTGAAACTCGGTGTCGACAACCCGCTCACCGGCACCTATTCCATCACCGGGCGCAACGAGTTGCACGGCATGGAACTGGCCGTGCAGCAGATCAATGCCAAAGGTGGCATCCTCGGGCGCCCCGCCAAGCTTATCGTCGAGGATTCAACCAGCGGTGACGCAGGCGTGGCGGTGCAGAAAGCGCGCAAGCTGATCGACCGCGACAAGGTCGACTTCCTGGTCGGCAACGTCAACTCGGGTCTGGCGATTGCGATGTCCGCGGTAGCCTACGAAAAAGGCGTGTTCATGATCGATCCGGGTGGCCACGCCGATCCGATCACCGGGAAGAACTGCCACTGGAACGTCTTCCAGGTCGATCCATCCACCACGCTGCTGGTGAACGCCATCGCGCCGTCGCTCATCAAACGCTTCGGCAAGAAGTTCTACTGCCTGGTGCCCGACTATGCGTTCGGCCAAGGTCTGCTCGAAGCCTACAACGCCAACTTCAAGAAGTACGGCGCGACCAATGTCGGCACCGACCTGATCCCGCTCGGCACGACCGAATACTCCTCCTACCTGATCAAGGCGCAGGCTGCCAAACCGGACGTAATCGTGATTCTGCAGAACGGCGAAGACCAGACCAACGTGCTGAAGCAGGCGGTGCAGTTCGGGCTCGACAAGAAATTCCATATCGCCGGGGCCAACATCGAGCTTGAAACCCTCGAGGCGCTGCCCGAAAACGCGCGCATCGGAAACTGGGTGATCGAGTGGTACTGGAACCAGCCGGGTGTGCCGCACGTCAAGGAATTCACCGAAGCGATCAAGAAGAAAACCGGCCGCGTACCAACCGCGCGCACCTGGTTCGGTTTCACAGCGATCCACGCGTGCGCGCTGGCGGCCAACGCCGCCAAGTCGCTCGAACCGGTGAAGATGGCGCGGGCGCTGGACGGCTTCATACTGCCGCCAGAAGTGGCGCTGCAGCCACACCCTGCGACCTTCCGCGCCAACCAGCACCTGTTGATCGGCACGCTCTGGGCGGGTCACGCCCAGGCTTCCGGCAGCGCGCCGGACGACCTGTTCCATATCGACGAGACCATCGAAAGCAAGACCATCGCGCCGACGGTGGAAGAGGCCGGCTGCAAGATGACATGGCCGAGCTGAGCGCGCCTTGCCTCAGCCAAAAATGAGCCGTGCGCAGGTTGCGCGTGGTGCCCGTCATGTTGCCGCGACGAAGTCGCGGCACTGGTTGGTCTGCGCCGTGCGAGAGCAGACCACCGCAGCCGTAGCGCGCCATGCCGAAGATTTGCAGCGGTACAGGTCGCCTAACGTTGGAATTTACGCGCCACGAGTGGGTTGCGCAGAGGTTCGCTGACGAAGGTAGCACGTGACGCAACTGATTATTCTCAACATCTTCAACGGACTGGTGATTGGTGCGTTCTACGCGCTCATGGCTCTCGGCCTTTCGCTGATCATCAACCTGACCAACGTCATCAACTTTGCCCACGGCGGCTTTCTCGCGCTCGGCGCCTACCTCGCCTACACGCTGGCACCGTACCTCGGCTTCTGGGGCGCGTTGATTGTTTCGCCATTCCTCACGGCGCTGATCGGCATTGCCGTCGAGCGAGTGTTGATCCGGCCGCTCTACGTGCGAGACCCGCTTTACGGCCTGTTGCTCACATTCGGCCTCGCCTTCGTCATCCAGGATTCGGTACGCATGATCTGGGGCGCGCAGGGCTTGCCATTCAAGGTGCCCGCGATCCTGCAATCTTCGCTCAGTTCAACGTTATTCTTCCTCACCGGCTACCGCGTCTTCATGGTGGCGCTGGTTGCGATCGTGGTCAGCGCGCTGTTTGTGATCCTCAAAAAGACGCGCCTCGGTATGCGAATCCGCGCCGGTACGCTCGATCTCGAAATGGTGTCGGCTTTGGGCGTCGACGTGCGCATCCTGCGCAACCTCAATTTCGGCCTGGGCATCTTCTTCGCCGGTCTAGCCGGCGTGTTGGCGGCCGGCATGCTCGGCCTCACCCCCACCATTGGCGACCAGCTGATCATGCCGAGCTTCGTCGCCGTCATCGTGGGCGGGTTGGGCAGCCTAGTCGGAACATTGTTCGGGGGCTTGCTGATCGGCGTCGCCTCCGGCGTCGTGACGGTGTTTTTCCCCTCGGCATCGGAGGCCACCATCTACGTGATGATGGCGCTCGTGCTGCTGTTTAGGCCCTACGGTCTGTTTGGTGAGGAAGGCGGGACGAAACTGTGAGCAATCGCACGAACCCACGCAATTTCGCCTTGGTGATCCTGCTCTGGGTCGCCCTTCTGACGGTGCCGCTCTGGATTGCTCCCGCGGGTGGCTACGTCGACCTTGCTTCCCGCGTGCTGGTGATCGGCCTTGCCGCGATGGCCACCAACCTGCTGGTTGGCCACTCTGGCGTGATGGCGTTCGGCCACGCCGCCTACTTTGGCCTCAGCGCTTACGCCACCGGCCTGGTCGTCAAAAACCTGGTACCGAGCACGCCAGTCGGATTCATCGCCGGAATCGTAGTCGGCACCGCGGGCGGCGCTCTGGTCGGCTACCTTTTGTCCAAGCTGCGCGGTATTTATTTTGCGCTGGCGACGATCGCCTTCGGGCAGGTGTTCTACTTCATCGCCTTTCGCTGGAACGCGGTCACCGGTGGCGACAACGGGCTCACCTTCCAGCGCCTGGCGATCGATCTCGGCTTCGCGAACATCGACCTGACCTCGAGCGTCGTCTACTACTACTTCGTGCTGGCCGTGTTCGCCGTCTGCGCCGTGCTCATGGCCACTTTGCTGCGCTCGCCGTTCGGCCACACGCTGCTCGCCATGCGCGAGAACGAACGGCGCGCCAAATTCCTCGGTATCCCGGCAAACCGCCACCTGTGGATTGCCTACACCCTCTCGTGCTTCTTCGTGGCCGCCGCCGGGGCGCTCTATGGCATGCTCAACAACTTCGTCAGCCCACACGAACTGCATTGGACGCAGTCGGGCGATTTCGTACTCATGGCGGTGATGGGCGGCATGCGATCATTTTGGGGGCCGTTGCTGGGAGCCGCCATCTTCGTGATCGCGCAGGATTCGCTTTCCAGCATCACCGACAACTGGATGTTTTACATCGGCATCATCTTCGTGCTGGTGGTACTGTTCATGCCCCGCGGCATCGCTGGTCTGATGCGGGGAAAAACATCGTGAGTCTGCTCGAAGTCCACAACGTCACACAGCGTTTCGGCGCACTTGCCGCGGTGAAGAACGTCTCGCTCAACGTCGAGGAGGGCGAACTGCACGCCATCATTGGCCCGAACGGCGCGGGCAAAACCACTTTTTTCAACATGATCAGCGGCTTCTACCTGCCGACGGCCGGTCGTATCGTCTTCGGCGGCGCCGACGTCACAACCATGCCGCCGCATGAGCGCGTGGGTATGGGCATGGCTCGCACCTTCCAGATCACCGAGGTGTTCCCGGAGCTCACGGTGCGCGAAAATCTGCGCATCGCGGTCGAAGTCACAGATGGCCTGCGGTTGAAGTTGTTCAGCACGCGGGGCCAGGTTGCAGCCACGGAGCAGCGCGTCGATGAGCTGCTGGAAATGGGCGCGCTCAAGGCGAACGCCAATCGCCACGTGGGCGAACTCTCGCATGGCGATCAGCGCTCCACCGAAATCATGATGGCGCTCGCCACTCGGCCGAAGCTGCTGCTGCTGGACGAACCTGCGGCGGGCATGGGCAGTCAGGAAACCTACGACACCGCCGTGTTGATCCGCCGGCTGCACCGCAAGCAAAAGCTCACCATCGTGCTCGTAGAACATGACATGCGCGTCATCTTCAATCTCGCCGACCGAATCACCGTGCTGTCCGAGGGTGAAATGCTGGACCAGGGAACGCCGGACGAAATCGTGGCCAGCGAAAAAGTGCAAGTGGCCTATCTTGGGGAAAAGCGTGAAGGCTCTTGAAGTCCACCAACTGAACACGTATTACGGCAAGAGCCACGTCCTGCACGGCGTCGACCTGGAGGTCGGCGAAGGCGAACTGGTGACGCTGCTGGGCCGCAACGGTGCCGGCAAATCCACCACGCTGCGCAGCATCATGGGCCTTACGCCCGCGCACGCCGGTCAGATCCGCATTTTCGGCACCGACTCGACGCACCTGCCGCCCTTCCGCATCGCCCGGCTCGGTGTCGGCCTGGTACCCGAAGGGCGCCGCGTGTTTTCCCACCTGACGGTCGAGGAGAACCTCAAGGTACCGGTCGACCGCCCGGGACACTGGAACATCCCTCGCGTCTACGAGCTTTTTCCGCGTCTCGCCGAGCGCAAATACCACATGGGACGACAACTCTCCGGCGGCGAGCAGGAAATGCTCTCCATCGCCCGCGTGCTGCTGCTGAACCCCAAACTCCTCCTGCTCGACGAACCATCGCAAGGCTTGGCGCCGATCATCGTGCAGAACGTTTTCAAAGTGATTGTCGCTGCGCGCGAAGCGGGAACGTCGGTTCTGCTAATCGAGCAAAACGTGCGCGCCGCCACTGAAATCGCCGACCGCGCCTACGTGCTCGACCGAGGCGCCATCACCTACAGCGGCGCTGCCGCGGAATTTGGCCAGGATGAAAAGCGCGTGCAGGAACTGGCCGGCGCCAGCGCGCAGAAGTGGGAATTCCCGGACGATTGAGAACTCAAGCGGCAACCCCACCCCGCGTCCCACGTGCACCACGGTTTCCATGCAGGCAAGCGCGGGTGCGATACACGGCTTCTGCAATCCGAATTACTTGCACTCCGCGCTCGGCCAGGTACGGGGGATCGGCATGCTCAAGGCCGATCCCCCGGTGAGCAACTGAATCGCCCCAGGGGCGATTCAAGTAGCTAATGAGGCTGATTTGAATGCCAATTTCCAGGCAGTGCAGCAAGCATGGCTGTACGCCCGCTCAAGCCCAGAGCACCTTCTTGTGCGACCCTTCCCACTCGGAAAACTTCGCCGCATACATGTCTTCGATGCGGTTGCGCTTGACCTTGAAGGTGGGCGTGATGATGTCGTTTTCCACCGTCCAGGGCGTGCTGCTGACTACCAGGCACTGCAATTGCTCGTGCGGGTCGAGCGTGGCGTTCACCTTGGTCATGTGCTGCACCAGCGACTGCTCGAGCGCCTTGCGGCCCTCGGCCGATTGGGCCTCTGCGGCGGCTTCAGCGTTGAGCATAAGAATGCCGATGGGCTGACCCAGGTTGGCACCAGTGACCACACAGGCCTCGATCGCCGGGTGGCCGCCGAGCTTGTCTTCGATCGGCGCTGGCGCAACGTACTTGCCCTTGCCGGTCTTGAACAAATCCTTCACACGGCCGGTGATGTGCAGGCACCCCTCCGAATCAATGCGCCCTTTGTCACCAGTGCGCAACCACCCATCCTGGGTGAAGGCGTCCTGCGTCTGCTCGGGCGCCTTGTAGTAGCCCAGCATCAGTGCGGGGCTCTTCATCTGGATTTCGCCCGTTTCAGGGTCGATGCGGTCCTGCACACCGTCGTACGCCGGGCCGACGCTGCCCTGCTGGTTCTTGCCCGGCACGGTGATGTGGGAGACGGCGAGGTTTTCCGTCATGCCGTAGCCTTCATTGATGGGGATGCCCAGCTTGCTGTACCACTGCAGCAGTGCCAGCGGCATGGGCGCGGCGCCGCCGGCGCAAATGCGCGCCTGGTCCAGGCCCAGCGTCTTTTGAATCTTGCGCCGCACCAGGCCGCCGATGAGGGGCAGGCCCAGCAGACGCTGCAGCTTGGGCTCGGGCATCTTGTGCTGAATGGCCTGCTGGAACTTGACCCACAGGCGCGGCACCGAGAAAAAGATGGTTGGCCGGGCGCGCTGCATGTCGGCGGTGAAGGTGTTGAGCGAATCGGCAAAGAACACATGCATGCCGGTGCGCAGCCACCCATGCTCCACCAGCACCCGCTCTACCACGTGCGCCAGCGGCAGGTACGAGAGCATGCGATCGTCACCATTCATGGGCAGGCGGCGGATACCGGCGTCCAGCGCCCAGGCAAAGGTGTTGAAGCTGTGCATCACGCCCTTGGGCATGCCGGTGGTGCCCGAGGTGTAGATGATCGTCGCCAGTTCGTCATCTTCCCGCGCCGAGTGGCCTGTCAGCGGCTGGGACCCCTTGCACAGTTTGTCCCACTGTGGATAGGCGTTTCGCGCAGACTCCGGCGAGAGCGCATAGCTGATGCATGGCAGGCCCTCTGGCACGCCGGGCGCCATGGCCTCCCAGTCGTCCAGCTTGCCGATAAAGCAGGCCCGTGCCTCGCTGTGCTTGAGGATGTGCGCAATGGTTTGGTGCGCCAGCGTGGGGTAGAGCGGCACAGAGACACCGCCCGCCATCCAGATGGCCAGGTCGCTCATCAGCCACCAGGCGCAGTTTTTCGACAGGATGGCGACCTTGTCGCCCGGCCCGATGCCCATGGATTGCAGGTGTGCCGCCATGCGGCGCACCTCGCCAGCCAATTCACCCCAGGTGAAGTCGCGCACACTGCCGTTGCCCATAGGCTGAGTGAGGGCCACCCGCGTCGGTGCCTCCTTTTCCCAGGCATAGAGACGCTGCAGGGCGAGCAGGTCAGGGGCAATCTTGGTCGTCATCAGGTCCTCCCACAGTGGTTATCGCACCAGTATAGGAGCCCCTGCAGGCGCTCAAGGTGGGTAAAGACCCTCAGATAGAGTGGTCCGCCTACCCAAATCAATGCCCGTCAAAAGAAGAAGCCGTGAAAACCATGGCGACTGCAAAGTAGCTCAGGCCAGACGTTCGCGCACCTGTTTTGCTTGCGCCAGCTGTATATCGCGCCGCAGGGCGACGCCATTCTTCACCGCCTGTACTTCGACCGTCA
>JAHFQQ010000262.1 GCA_023259235.1 Polaromonas sp.
CTTTCAAAGCTCACCGCAACATGGCTTTGCGCACCCAGGTTGTAGATTTCGTCCGGCTGGGTTTGCTGGATGATGCGGGTGAGGTTGCTGCTATCACTCAGGTCGCCATAGTGCAGAATGAAGTGCGCGTTCTCGATGTGCGGGTCCTGGTAAATGTGATCCACGCGCTGGGTATTGAACGATGACGCACGGCGCTTGATGCCATGCACGACATAGCCCTTTTCAAGCAGAAATTCGGCCAGATAGGAGCCGTCCTGCCCGGTAACGCCCGTGATCAGTGCGGTCTTCATGGCTTATCCCCTGCCCTAGTTGTCGGTAAACCGCCCCATGCCGTCCTCGCCCAGGCAGCCGCCCGACCGGGCCTCGATCGTCTCCAGGCCGGTTTTGCCAATGGAAATACAGCCAGCCACCAGGAATCCATGCTCTTTGCCTGAAACACAAGCCACGTCGTCATGCAAACACCTCGGCACCGGCCAGTGGCTTGCCCAGCATGTCCTTGGCGGAAAGCTGCGGCTCGACCCCCAGCGGCCACTGAATGCCAATGGCCGGATCATTCCACGCAATGCAGCGCTCATGCTGCGGCGCGTAGTAGTCGGTGGTCTTGTACAAAAAATCGGCTGAGTCGCCGGTCACCACAAAGCCATGGGCAAAACCGGGCGGCAGCCAGAGCTGCTTATTGTTTTCTTCCGTCAGCTCAACGCCGACCCACTGGCCGAACGTGGGCGAGCGCCTGCGAATATCCACCGCCACGTCAAACACCGCGCCGCGCACCACTCGCACCAGCTTGCCCTGCGGCTGCGCGATTTGATAATGCAGGCCTCGCAGCACACCCCTGGCGCTGCGGCTGTGGTTGTCCTGCACAAAGTTCAGGGCCAGGCCGCTGGCTTCGTTAAACGCTTTCTGGTTGAAGCTCTCATAAAAGAAACCGCGCGCGTCGCCGAACACCCTGGGTTCGATGACGAGCACGTCTGCGATAGCGGTGGGCGTGACCTTCATTTCAGTTTTCCTGTGGTGTTGAAGCCCATCAATGAGCGCAATTGACTAATCGCCAACTCATTTAGCACCTTCAGTCGCTCAGGTTGCGCGAGCCCTTGCCGAATAAACGCGGCGTTCAAGCTTTCGAGATTAGATAGGACAACAAGTTGTTCAACGGTCGCTACATCCCGAATAATCCCGGGTTGACCTGGGTTTTTCTCGCGCCACTCTTTTGCTGTCATACCAAATAGAGCGACATTTAGCAGGTCGGCTTCTGATGCGTAGATGTAACCGGTTTGCGCTGGCGTGATGCTGTGCGGGATGATGGTTTGCTTGATCGCATCGGTGTGTATTTTGTAGTTGATTCTGGCAAGACTGCGTTTGATGTCCCAACCCGACTCAAGCCTTACGGCTTCGTCTTCCTTGAGCCGCTGAAATTCTTTGATCAGGTAGAGCTTGAACTCCGCCGATACCCAGGATGCGAACTCAAAAGCGATATCTCTGTGAGCGTAGGTGCCACCGCCGCGCCCTGCAGTACTTTTAATGCCAATTGCTCCCGTAGCCTCGATCCATTTATTGGGTGACAAAGTGAAGCTGTTGGCGCCAGCTTGAAGTCTAAAGGAGTCGAATTCGACCCCTTTAAAGGCGGCGTTGTTGATCTTTTCCCACAACCCCAGAAATTCAACTGTGGCGCGATTGCGAAGCCAATTTTTGACAACATCCTTCGGTTCATCGGGATTTCGAACGCGTGCGATATCAGTCAGTGAGATGTAATCATCGTCATGGACTCTGGTCGGAGACACCAGGGTGTCTTGAACGATCAGCTTTTTCAAAGCTGATTCCCTTCATCTAATAAGCGCAGCATATACTGACCATATCCGTTTTTGGCCAGCGGCTGGGCCAACTTTTCGAGCTGCTCGCTGGTGATAAACCCGTTGCGCCAGGCGATTTCTTCGGGGCAGGCAATCTTCAGGCCCTGCCGGTGCTCCAGCGTGGCGATGAACTGGCCGGCTTCGAGCAGGCTGTCATGCGTGCCGGTGTCCAGCCAGGCGTAGCCGCGCTGCATGATTTGCACACTGAGCTGGCCGTGGTCAAGGTAGGCCTGGTTCACGGCAGTAATCTCCAGCTCGCCGCGGGCGCTGGGCTTCACGGCCTTGGCAATGTCGACCACCTGCGTGTCATAAAAATACAGGCCGGTGACCGCATAGTTGCTCTTCGGGTGGGCCGGTTTTTCTTCAATGCTGCTGGCCTTGCCGGCCTGGTCAAAGGCCACCACGCCATAGCGCTCGGGGTCCTGCACATGGTAGGCAAATACCGTGGCGCCGCTGGCCTGGCCATCGGCTTTTGCCAGCAATTGAACAAAATCGTGGCCGTAAAACAGGTTGTCGCCCAGCACCAGCGCGCTCGGCGCGTTGCCGACAAACTGCTCGCCGATGATGAAGGCCTGCGCCAGCCCCTCCGGGTTGGGCTGCACGGCATATTGCAAATTCATGCCCCACTGGCTGCCATCGCCCAGTAATTGGGCAAAGCGCGGCGTGTCTTGCGGCGTGCTGATGACGAGCATGTCCCTGATCCCCGCCAGCATCAGGGTGCTGAGCGGGTAATAGATCATGGGCTTGTCGTACACCGGCAGCAGTTGCTTGCTGATGGCGAGGGTGGCCGGGTGCAGCCGGGTGCCGGAGCCGCCGGCGAGGATGATGCCTTTGCGTGGGGTCATGGTGCGGGAGTCTGGTTTGAAGCGGGGAGCACAAATTCTTTTTGCAGCGCCTCGATCTCCGCGCGCAACTCGGCGTATTCGTGCATTTTGCGTTTAAGGAAGCGCGCCGTCAGCGCCGTTTTTTCAGTGACGCCCGTGGGCGTGAGCAGGTAGGCATAGCCCAGCTTGTTCCTGCTATTGCTGAAGTTCTGCACCTTGACCCAGCCCTTTTCCATCAGGGCTTGCAGGCAGTAGTTGACGCCACCCAGACTCAGGCCCAGCGCCTTGGCCAATTGGCGCTGGCTGATGTCGGGCTGCGCCTGCACCATCTTCATCACGCGGAAGTAGGTGTCTTCTTGCGCTCGGGCCTGGCGACTGGTCATATGAGAGAGTCCAAGATTGCGTTGTACGAAGTTGAACGCATGGTAACAGATGGACGCACAGGCCTGGCGATGGATTGCCGCGCTGGCCGTCATTGCGAGGAGCAGGGCGACGCGGGCAATAATTGGGGTCAGGCAATAATTGGGGTCAGACCCCTAATTCATTAATGCTGCATTTCGGCATGCGCCAAGCCGAGTTCAGTGGCGATGGCTTGCAGTCTCTTGTCTCGCGTCCAGAGCAAAACCCCGCCCAGCCGGGCCGATGCCAGTAGATGAACATCCACGCAGCCGATGCCGCGCCCCATCAGCGCATGCTCGTCCATAAAAAACAGGACTTCCTTGTCGGTGGCCACCGCAATGGGCGGCAGCGCCTGTAGCAGGCCTAGCACCTCGCTGCGTGCCCGCAAATTGCCGCAGGCCAGCTCACCCACCACAAACGGATGCACGCCCACCTGCGCGGCCCGGAGTGCGGTCGCCAGCTCCGCATCACCATGCCGCAAATGATCGATCCACACCGAGGTGTCCACCAGCATCATGCCGAGGCATCCCTGCGGCGGGGAATGGGCTGCAGCTGGGCTTCGGTCCCACCGAGCCGGGCCAGGCGGCGCGCGCTCTCGCGTTGCACCAGCGCCAGCAGCGCTTCGCGGATCAACTGGGTCCGTTCGGTCAAGCCACTGATCTGCTGCGCTTGGGCCAGCAACTCGTCGTCAAGGGTGATGGTGGTGCGCATAGAGCATCCTTTTAAGCATCAAATAAAACATCAATTGATGATATATTTTGGCTATGTCACTGTTAGTTAGTGTATTAATTGGGGTCAGATTCCAATTCTTTGGCGGTCAAGAATTTCCGCCAGCATCCGGTCCACGCCCTGCTGCCATGGCGGCAACGCTAGGCCGAAGGTGGTTTGCAGCCTGGCCGTATTCAGGCGCGAGTTATGCGGTCGCCGGGCTGCGGTGGGGAAAGCGCTGGTGGGCACGGGAGCCACTTCTTTTGCTACTATTTTCATAGCTGATTGCGCCTGTTCCACCTGGGCCAACACGTGTTTTGCATACTCATGCCAGGTAGTTTCGCCGGCGGCGGCCAGATGGTAAATGCCGGCGTGCTGCGGGTGCTGCTGCACATGGCGGATGGCGTGGGCGCTCACGTCGGCCAGCAGTTCGGCCCCCGTGGGCGCGCCAAACTGGTCGTCGATCACGGTCAGGCGTTCGCGCTCCTGCGCCAGCCGCAGCATGGTCTTGGCAAAGTTGCCGCCGCGCGCCGCATAAACCCAACTGGTGCGAAAAACCAGGTGCCGGCTGCAATGCGCGGCAATCAGTTGTTCGCCTTCGAGCTTGGTCTGGCCATACACGCTGAGCGGCGCAGGCGTATCGGATTCGATCCAGGGCTGGCTGCCGCTGCCGTCAAACACGTAGTCGGTGGAATAGTGCAGCAGCCAGGCGCCGAGCTTGCGCGCCTCTTGCGCCAGTACGCCAGGCGCCAGGGCATTGATCAACCGGGCCAGTTCGGGCTCGCTCTCGGCCTTGTCCACTGCCGTCCAGGCAGCGGCAT
>JAHFQQ010000263.1 GCA_023259235.1 Polaromonas sp.
CGGAAAAATGCAGCTCCGAATAGGCTGCCTGCCACAGCAAAAAATTGCTGATGCGAAGTTCGCCGCCGGTGCGAATCAGCAAATCAGGATCAGGCACGTGAGCCAGCGCCAGCGCCCGGTCCAGCGACAACTCGGTAATCGCCTCGCCACTTGCCGCAAGCTTGCGCGCCGCCTGTGCGATGTCCCAGCGCCCGCCGTAGTTGAAACACACGTTGAAGATCAGGCGCTGGTTGGCTGCCGTGTCGTGTTCGGCTCGCGCCAGACCCGCCTGAACATTTTCGGAAAGCCGGAGACGGTCGCCGACAAAGTGAAGCTGGACACCATTGGCATTCAGGCTGGGGACTTCCCTGGCCAGCGCAAGGACCAGCAACTCCATCAGACCAGACACTTCGTCGGACGGCCGGTTCCAGTTTTCAGATGAAAACGCGAAGACCGTCAGGACACCAATGCCACGCTTCAGACACGCTTTCACGCAGCGGCTCAGCGACTCGACCCCTTGCCTGTGCCCCGCGATGCGCGGCAAAAACCGTCTGGTCGCCCAGCGGCCATTGCCATCCATGACGATGGCGACATGGTGCGGAACCGGACTCATGGGCTTGGTCAATTAAGGCTCAATGGTCAATGGTGAAACCCGAACGCCGCGCCGGGCCGCCCCAGGCAGGTTCAGCCCCCTCGGGGGGCAGCGCAGTACACGAAGTGACAAGCGTGGGGGCATATTTCACACCGCCATAATGTCCTGTTCCTTGCCGGCGACAAGCTTGTCAACCTCGGCAATGAAACGGTCGGTGAACTTCTGGATTTCATCTTGCGAGCGGCGCTCGTCATCTTCAGAGACCAGTTTGTCCTTGAGCAGTTTCTTGACCCCCTCATTGGCCTCGCGGCGCAGGTTGCGGATCGCCACCTTGGCATGCTCGCCTTCGGCCCGCACGACTTTGGTGAGTTCCTTGCGGCGCTCTTCGGTCATGGCCGGCATGGGCACGCGAATAAGCTCCCCCTGCGTGGCCGGATTGAGCCCAAGGTCAGAGTCGCGGATGGCCTTTTCGATCTTGGCGCCCATGCCTTTTTCCCAGGGTGCGACGCTGATGGTGCGCGCATCGAGCAGCGACACATTGGCGACCTGGCTGATCGGCACCATGGATCCGTAGTAGTCAACGTGGACCGTATCAAGCAGGCCGGGATTGGCGCGGCCCGTACGGATTTTCGTCAGGCTGTGCTTGAACGAGTCCAGCGACTGCTGCATTTTCTGCTCCGCGTGCTGCTTGATATCAACAATACTCATGGTCGAATCTCCGGATTTCTAGAAGCGAAAAGATGCAAATTCAGGCTTGTGGCCAGGGTCAAACGTGAACCAGGGTCCCTTCGTCTTCGCCCAGCACCACGCGCTTGAGCGCGCCAATCTTGAAAATGCTGAACACCTTGATGGGCAATTTCTGATCCCGGCACAGCGCAAACGCCGTGGCGTCCATGACCTCAAGGTTCTTGCGCATGGCTTCATCAAAGGTAATGCTGGCATAGCGCGTGGCTGCCGGGTCCTTCCTGGGATCCGCGGTGTAAACGCCATCGACCTTGGTGGCCTTCAGCACGATCTCGGCGCCGATTTCTGCGCCGCGCAAAGCTGCCGCCGTGTCAGTGGTGAAAAAGGGATTACCGGTGCCAGCCGCAAAAATCACGACCTTGCCTTCTTCCAGATATTGCAGGGCCTTGGGTCGAACATAGGGCTCGACCACGCGCTCAATGCCAATGGCCGACATCACGCGCGGAACCAGGCCCGCCTTGTCCATGGTGTCGCCCAGCGCCAGTGCGTTCATCACGGTTGCCAGCATGCCCATGTAGTCGGCGGTCGCGCGGTCCATGCCTACCGAGCCACCCGCCACGCCGCGAAAAATATTCCAGCCGCCAATCACCACCGCCACCTCGACACCCATGCGGGTAACGTCGGCAATTTCTTCCACCATGCGCACGATGGTCGCGCGGTTGATGCCAAAAGCATCGTCACCCATCAATGCCTCGCCTGACAGTTTTAACAAGATTCGCTTGTAGGCTGGCATGTAAAGGCTTTCTTGGGTTGGATTGGACTGAAGTTTAGGGCCTTCCGGCTGGACTTGAATGTTCAGTCAGGCTACGCGGCCTTGGCGGCAGCGACCTGGGCAGCGACTTCCGCCGCGAAGTCATCGACCTTTTTCTCGATGCCTTCGCCGACCACGTACAGCGCAAAGGACTTGATGGTGGTTCCCTTTTCCCTGAGCATCTGCTCGACCGTCTGCTTGTCGTTCTTGACGAAGGCCTGGTTGTGCAGGCTGACTTCTTTCAGATATTTCTGAACGCCACCCTCGATACGCCTGGCAACAATTTCAGCAGATTGCACAGCCTTGCCCTCGGCTTGGGCCTTGGCGGCGTCTTCGGCCGCCTTGGCGGCGGCCACCGAGCGCTCCCTGGCCACCAGATCCGCCGGAACATCCGCGCTGGACAAGGCCACGGGTTTCATCGCGGCCACGTGCATGGCGACGTCCTTGGCGGCGTCTTCATCGCCTTCAAACTCCACCACCACGCCAATGCGGGTTCCGTGCAGATAGGACGCCAGCTTGCTGCCGGAAAAACGCTTGAAACGACGCACTGCCATGTTCTCGCCAATCTTGCCGATCAGACCCTTGCGGACGTCTTCGACGGTCGGACCAAAACCGTCCTGCGTCATCGGCATGGCCCCAATGGCAGCCAGGTCGGCCGGATTATTCTTGACAATGGCCGTGGCTACCGCCTGGGCAAAAGCCAGGAAACTGTCATTTTTGGTAACGAAATCGGTTTCACAGTTGATTTCAACCAGCGCGCCGACGTTGCCTTCACGGTATGCCGCGACCACACCCTCCGCGGTGATGCGCGAAGCCGCCTTGCCGGCCTTGCTGCCCAGCTTGACGCGCAAAATTTCTTCGGCTTTCTCAAAATTGCCTTCGGCTTCAGTCAGTGCTTTCTTGCACTCCATCATCGGGGCATCGGTTTTGGCGCGCAATTCAGCGACCATGCTTGCGGTAATGACCATTTTTTGACTCTCCGTTTATCGTGTTCATTTCGACGGGATGCTGGCGTGGCATCCGTCGGATTTCTCAACTTGTGAAAAAGGGGCTACGCGAGCCCCTTTTCCGCGTCTGGCACAGCGCCAAAACTGACAGGCACCTTCGCTCAGGCGGCGGTGTTCTGCACTTCCACAAATTCGTCCGAACTTTCCGGCGCCGCTGTCTTGACGAGATCGTTGCCCGCATTGGCCCGGCCTTCCAGGACTGCATCGGCCAGACCACGGGCATACAGGGCCACAGCTTTGGACGAGTCGTCGTTGCCGGGGATGACGTAGTCAATGCCAATCGGGGAATGGTTGGAATCGACCACGCCGATCAGTGGAATGCCGAGTTTCCTGGCTTCCAGAACTGCGATCTTGTGGAAACCCACATCAATCACGAAAATTGCATCGGGCAGAGCAGCCATGTCCTGAATGCCGCCAATGTCTTTTTCAAGTTTTTCGATTTCGCGTTTGAAAGTGAGCTGCTCTTTCTTGCTGATGGTTTCGAGCCCGGCTTCTTGCTGCGCCTTCAACTCTTTCAGACGTTTGATCGAGGTCTTGACCGTCTTGAAGTTGGTCAGCATGCCGCCCAGCCAGCGCTGGTCCACGTAAGGAATGCCGGCGCGCTTGGCTTCCATGGCGACGGTTTCCCTGGCGGTGCGCTTGGTGCCGACCATCAGGATGGTGCCGCGGTTGGCGGTGAGCTGCCTGGCGAAATTCATCGCCTCCTGGAACATCGGCAGCGATTTTTCCAAGTTGATGATATGAATGCGGTTGCGATGGCCAAAAATGTAGGGGGCCATCTTCGGGTTCCAGAAGCGGGTTTGGTGGCCGAAATGGACGCCAGCTTCCAGCATTTCACGCATGCTTGTTGACATAGAAAAACTCCAAAGGTTGTGTCTAAAATCAGCGCTTATCGTCCGAATCAATCTTCGGGCAACACCTTGAGTGGCTGATTTGCGATTTACCCTGCAAACAACCAAATCGTCATTCGCAAAGCCTGTCAAGTATAACACTCCACGCCGCATGAACCTGCCAAGCCATACGCCTGCTCCAAGCAACCTTCATGCCACCGGCGAGGCCCTTCAGGCCGGCCATGTCAGTTCCCGGGAAATCCTCGATCGTGCGGCCGCCATCGCCCAAAGCGAGGCCTGCCGCCATGTCTTCATGCCCGGCACGGTGCAAAGTGCGCTTTCGGCAGCTCGGGCAGCGCCGCCAGCGGCCTTCGGCAATCCGGCCCAGCCGCTTGCCGCCATCCCGGTTTCAATCAAGGACCTGTTTGACGTTGCGGGCCAGGTTACCTCCGCCGGATCAACAGTGCTTGCGGGCGGTGCACCAGCCAGCGCCGACTGCCCCGCCGTGGCGCGGCTGCGCGCGGCCGGCGCGGTGCTTGTGGGACGCACCAACATGGTGGAATTTGCGTTCTCGGGCGTCGGCATCAACCCGCATTTCGGCACGCCCGTCAATCCGGCCGATCCCGCTGCACGGCGCATTCCGGGTGGCTCGTCGTCAGGCGCCG
>JAHFQQ010000022.1 GCA_023259235.1 Polaromonas sp.
AGCGCAGAAAGCGCAAAACCAAGCTGAAGGCTTGAAGAATTTAGAGCATTCGATAGAATGCAAAAAACTGGTCATCCATCCAGTATTCAGAACTTGCTGGAGCTAAATGGATACCCCTTATGCAAATGCAGTCGGTCATAGTGGCGCCGCCACGCTGCCGCAATTTCCCCTTCGCGTTCAATCACCTGATGGGAAACGCCTTGTGCGCGAAGACACGCCGACGTGGCGAGCCCGGCCGGGCCGGCGCCAATCACCAAAACATCGTGATCGCTCATAGGTGGAATACGTCTTGTTGCAGTTGGCAGATTCAGGCTCGCGACTCACCGCTGTTGCGGGATACATCAATTCCAGCGTCAAGCATGTGGGGTCTCCCGGTTGTAGCGCACCACAACAGAGCTATCCACTAAACTTCAAAAGTCCCGTGTCGACAGACGGTGGCTACAGGTGAGGCTACCGCAATGACGGTGGACCGGCGTCTGGCCACCCCAGAGTGTAGAGCTGCTCCTACAAGACGCTGAAAGTACAAAATATGCGCAGTAAGAGTGGCCAGCATGATGCCGTCGTGGCCGACGGGCCTGGGGGCTCAACCGCAGAGGTTCAGCCTGTGCGCCGTGTGCTCGTGTTCACGATCGTCGCCATGGCGCTGCTGATGATGTCGATCGACTTGACCATCGTCGCAACGGCATTGCGCTCTTTGCAGCAAGGACTGCGCACGTCGATCAACTGGGCCGCATGGACCATCACGGCCTATTCGTTCGGCTTTGTGTTGATGCTGCCAATCAGCGGCAAGCTTAGCCAGCGGTACGGCCGGCGCAGGGTGTTCGTCTGGTCGGTCGTTGCATTCACCGTCGCATCACTTTGCTGCGGGCTGGCCGACAACATCTTCGTGCTGATCGCATTGCGCGCGTTGCAGGCGGCGGGCGGGGCGGGCTTCACGCCGTCGGCGACCGGCATCGTTGTTGACCACTTTGGCAACTCACGTGATCGCGCCGTCAGCCTGTTCGGCAGCATTTTTCCGGTTGGCGCAATGATCGGGCCGGTATTTGGCGGACTGCTCGTGGCGCACTGGTCCTGGCGCAGCGTGTTCCTGGTCAACGTGCCGATCGGGCTTGCGGTCATCGTGCTGGCGTTGCGCTATATACCTCACGACCGGCTGCGGGCGAAGCAGCGCGAATCCGGTATGGACGCCACCGGCATGGCATTGCTCGGTGTCGGCCTGCTCGCCGGCATGCTTGCCATCAGCTATCTGGGCGAAAAGAACGCACACGCGGCCTCTCTGCTGTTCGCGGTACCGTTGCTCATCGCCATCATCTCCGTGAGCGTATTTGTGCGCCATATCAATGGCGCAGTGCAGCCATTTATCGATCCTGCCCTGATCTACGGGCCAGGCTTCGGCACGGTCAATCTCATCAACGCGATTTACGGCGGTGTTACCAATGGGGCCGTGGCGCTGATACCGCTGTACGCGGCCAACCGCTACGGTATCGATGCTCTCGGTTCCGGCACACTGCTGATCGCTCAGGGGGCGGCCGCCATCCTGCTGTCTGTCACTGGCGCCCTGTTGCTGCGGCGCACGGGTCACCGGCTGCCGCTGTATGCCGGCGGCATTACCATCGCTCTCGGGATGCTGCTGCTGGCCCTTAGCCCGTCCGGCAATATCTCACCCTACGCGTGGTTGGCCGGTTCCGCCTTCCTCGTCGGTGCTGGAGCGGGGGCGCTGAACCCGGCCAGCCGTAACGCCGGGCTGCAGCTTGCGCCCGAGCATTCTTCGACCCTGGCTGCACTGCGCTCCGGGTCCCTCCAGATCGGCTCGATCACCACGGTCTCGCTAGTCACTGCGTCGCTCACCAGGTCCAGCGACCCGGGTGGTATCCAGGCCTGGACCTTCGTCGCGGCGGCGCTGCTGCTGATTGCCTTTCTCCCGCTGATTGCCCGCGTACCAGAACACCGGGGTTCGTGGTAAACCCGTCTCCCCGAAGCGGAACAATTGCGTGCCGCAACAGACGAAGCCAGCGCCAGGGCCACGTTGGCCGGGGCGTTCCCTGGAGTTGACCGGGTTCAGCAGCGCATCGAGGCCGTCTGGCGAATGCCGTCGGCGATACCTTCGGCGAGGCCCACATTGTTGTGTTGCAACACCTGCTCGGCACGGTAGCTCGATCGCACCAGCGGCCCCGCAACGACCTCGAGGAAGCCTTTGGCGAGCGCCATTTCACGGTACTGCTGAAATTGCCCGGGCGTCACAAAGCGCTCGACCGGCAGGTGGTTGTGCGTGGGCCGCATGTACTGGCCCATCGTCACCACGTCCACGTCGGCCGCGCGGATGTCGTCCAGCGTGCGGTCGATCTCGGCGTCGGTCTCGCCCAGGCCCAGCATCAGGCTGGTCTTGACGATGGTTTGCGGCGCATGGCGCTTGGCAAATTTGAGAATGCCCAGGGTCTGCTGATAGCCCGCGCGCGCATCGCGCACCGGATGCGTCAGCCGCTCGACCGTTTCGATGTTTTGCGCATAGGTTGCCAATCCCGCATCGATCACCGTGGCAACGTGCTCGCGGTGGCCGGCAAAATCCGGCGTCAACGCCTCGACCGATGTCTGCGGCATGCGCGCGTGGATCGCGCGGATGCAGGCGGCGTAGTGAGCGGCGCCGCCATCGGGCAGGTCGTCGCGATCGACCGAGGTCAACACGACGTATTTCAGATCCATCAGCGCCACCGCATCGGCGACGCTCGCGGGCTCGAGCGGATCGAGCCAGCCGTGCGGATTGCCGGTGCTGACCGCGCAGAACTTGCAGGCGCGCGTGCACACCGATCCCATCAGCATCAAGGTCGCGGTGCCGCGCCCCCAGCATTCGGCGATATTCGGGCACTTCGACTCGGCGCACACCGTCGACAACTTGTGCGTGTGCACGATGTCGCGGATTTCCTCGTACTTTGCACCCGTCGGCAGCCTCACGCGCAGCCAGGGCGGCTTGGGGGCGGCGTCGGGCACGCGGCTCAATGCACCCGGTCGGATGCCGTCCTTGATCGCGCGGGTGCCCTGCGGGCTGGTGAACTTGCTGCCCGGCACAGGGCGGGCGTTGCTGCTGGATGCGTCCATGAAGGTACCAATGTGAGGAAACAGGCAGGCGCAAGGAATGCGCCCGCTTCGGTCATTTTATTGGCTCGAGCCGGCCCTTTGCTGGACTGCGTCAGTCCCTCACCTCCCGAAGTGGACTTTTCGGCCACCGCGCAAGGTAAACGCATTCGGTCAGCGTCACGATCCCGGTGTTTGGGCAAGTGGGCTGTATGACCGTCGTGCCTCGCCAGCCCTGGCGCTGTTCGTACACGCCTTGTGGCACGGCCAGCACGGAAAGACGTGAGCCGCGCGGTGCGAGTCCGTCGCGGATACGGGCTTCCGAAAATTTATATGGAAAGTGGCCTTAGCCCTTATACAGCCTTGGCAAGTAGCTATGAAATTAAAAGTAGAACGCAAATTGAGCGCTCAGAACAGCGACTACGCATCAGCGTTGCAGCGGCGCCACCGACCTGGCCGCTGCGCGCGGCGCGGCTGGGGGTTGTCGGTTCTCATGGCGGCTGATCGTAATGCCGGCGCAACTGCGCCGTCAGCGCGCGGTTGCCGGCGTTGCGCGGGCCAGGGCGACGATGCGCTCCACCAGGGCCTCCAGCGCGACGAGCAGGCGTTCGCTCAACTCGACTACCGCGGGGGCGTCCTGGCGCATCTGCGCCGGTGCCGTTTGCGCCAGCAGCCGTGCCTGGTACGGTTCCCACTCGCGTCGTATCGCCGCGATGTCGCCACGGATCTGCGGCGTGGCCAGCTGCGAGGCCTCGATCTGTGCCAGTTCGGGAATGAAGCGCGCCCGGCTCAAGTGCAGTTCCACGTGCGCCGGGGCGTCATAAAGGCCCCATGCACAGTACAGGTACAACATGGCCATGCGCTGCGACAGCATGCGCTGGCGCCCGGCCAGGGCAATCAAATGCTCGATTGGGCTTGCATTAACCTGCTCATAGGCCAGCGTGGTGGTATGGGCGGCCTGCTGCAGCGCGTCGCTGGCGTCGTACAACGCCGACGCCCCGGCTTTGCTCGGCGTGGCACGCAACACCAGCAAACACGGCTTGCTGGCCGCCGCCAGAGCACCCAGCGCGGCACTCACCTTGGGCGTGGGCTGCCAGGCCCTGAGCGATTGCAGGTGCGCCTCGATGCGCTCGAGCGAACTCAGCAGCAGGGGTTGGGCCCGCTGCACTTCGATGCCCTGCCCGAGCATCAGGTAAGCCTTGACGCTGCGCTGCGACAGCATGCGCAACCGTCCGGCCAAGTTGATGGCGCCAGGCGCATCCAGTGGGCTCGACGGCAACGCTCCCTGCGCGAGCAAGGCCGCGGGCCAGGCCCCAAGGACCAGGCCAGATCCCAAGGCCGCACAAAATTGCCAACGATCCATGAGTCACCTCCCAAACACGGCGCGATGCCACGCGTTAAGGCTCAAAGCCTGTGCGCCAATCGCCATCCAAGCTGGAGCGAACCAGCCAACGGACAGGCATTTCAACCACATGAGGCGCAGTATGCACCTTTGATCAGCCGTCGCCCCACAGCGGTGGCCCGCGTGCCGGGGATATGTGCGGCGGTGACTTGCCTCCTATTGTGGTTCCATGCCATCAGCGGAATACAGGCCGAACCAGGCATTGCGACTACCTTTCCTGGCCATGTAGGGCGCCTGGTCTGCCAGTTCGACGACTTTCAACCAGCTCAGCAACTGCGGCTGCGATGCGATGAAGGGCTACCAGAGCAGCCTCCTCCTGCATCGGCTACGTCCCCAGACGCTCCCGAAACGCCCCCGGTGTCACGCCCGTCCACTGCCGGAATGCGCGAATAAAACTCTTCTCGCTGCGAAAGCCCGTGGCGGCCGCCACCTGCTTCACGGGTTTGGCGCTGCGGCAGAGCAGCGCCTTGGCGCGTTCGCAGCGCACCTCGTCCTTCAGCGCCTGCAGGCTCGCGCCTTCCTCGCGCAGTTGCCGGTGCAGCGTGCGCGGCGACATGGCGAGCATGGCGGCCAGGCCGCTGGCGTTATGCGTTTGCTGCGGCTGCGCGGCAAGCGCCTGGCGCACCTGCTGCACCAGCAGGCGGTCGCGCCGGTATTGCAGCACCGTCAGCGGCAGCGCGCGCTGCAGCATGGCACGTGTCGCGGCCTCGTCGCGCACCAGCGGCAGCGCCAGGTATTGCGCGTCGAAGCGAAAGCCGGCCGCGTCGGCACCGAACCGCACTGGCCCGGGAAACAGCAGCGGATAGACGGACGCGTGCGCCGGTGCGGCGAACGGAAAGTCCACCTGCGCCAGCGCGATGCGCGAGTCGATTGCCCAGCAGGCGAAGCCGTGCAGGTAGCGCAACAGCGTGACGAGGCAGAACTCGCGCAGCTCGCCCAGCGCGCGGCGTTCTTCGATGCGCAGCGTTGCGCCGCGGGCGCCTGTCTCCAACTGCAGCAGCACGTCGTCGGTCAGTAGCCGGTGCTGCCGGCACCAGCGCTTGAGCGCCACGCCCAGCGTGGGCGCCGCGACCGAGCCGCGGCACAGCATGCCGTAGCTGCCCCAGGGCAGGCGCCGGTCAAACCAGCCAAGCGCCTCGTCGTCGAGCTCCTGCATCGCATGGGCCGACAGCGCCTCGAATTGCGCCGCCGTGACGAGGCCGGCAGTTTCGCGCAGGCGCTGCGGCGCGATCTGTGCCTGGCGCAGGGCTGCAGCCGGATCCACGCCGTAACGCGCGTAGGCCGCCACGACGGCCCGCACGAAGGCCATGGGTGTGGCCGCGGTGCGGCTCGCGGGAGCGAGGCCGGTAGCGGGGCGGGAGGGGGTTGGAATGGAAGTTGGCACGATTTGCAACCATTGTGACTGCAAATGCTTTTTGCATCGGTGTAGGCTACAGCTTGGGTAGCGGCGCTGCGTCGAGTCGGCGGCCGCGCATTCGGCTTTTAGGAGACCTGACCATGACAAACCCCGGACTTGCGCAGAGCTACGCGCGCGGCGCCACCGATGTGCCGCTGATCGAACAGACGATTGGTGACTTTTTCGATGCCATGGCTGTGCGCCAGGGCGCGCGCGAGGCGCTGGTCAGCGCGCACCAGAAGCGCCGCTTCAGCTATGCAGCGCTGCAGGCCGAGGCCAACCGGCTGGCCAGCGCGCTGCTGCGCTCCGGTCTGGTGCCGGGCGAGCGCGTCGGCATCTGGTCGCACAACAACGCCGAGTGGGTGCTGATGCAGCTCGCCACGGCCAAGGCGGGCCTGATCCTGGTCAACATCAATCCGGCCTACCGCACATCCGAGCTCGAATATGCGCTGAACAAGGTCGATTGCCGCGCGCTGGTGACAATGGCGCGCTTCAAGACCAGCGACTACCTGGGCATGCTGCGCGAACTCGCGCCCGAATATGCGCACGGGCAGGCGGGCCAGCTCGCCTCGAGCCGGCTGCCGCATTTGCGTTCGGTGGTCTGGGTCGACGAGGCGGGCGTGGGTGCGGACGAGCCCGGGTTCGGGCGTTTCTCGCAGCTCATGGCCAGCGGCGACGCCGCCGATCCGCGCGTGGCCGAGGTGCAAAGGACGCTCAAGGCCACCGACCCGATCAATATCCAGTTCACCAGCGGCACCACGGGGTTCCCGAAGGGCGCGACGCTGACGCACCGCAACATCCTGAACAACGGCTTTTTCATTGGCGAGGCCATGAAGCTCGGCCCGGCCGACCGCCTGTGCATTCCGGTGCCGCTGTACCACTGCTTCGGCATGGTGCTGGGCAACCTGGCGTGCCTGACGCACGGCTCGACCATCGTGTATCCGAACGATGGCTTCGACGCCCTGAGCGTGCTGCAGACCGTGCAGGACGAAAAATGCACCGGCCTGCACGGCGTGCCCACCATGTTCATCGCCGAACTGGACCACCCGCGCTTTCCGGAGTTCGACCTGTCCAGCCTGCGCACCGGCATCATGGCCGGCTCGCCGTGCCCGACCGAGGTGATGAAGCGCGTGGTCAGCGACATGCACCTGAGCCAGATCACCATCGCCTACGGCATGACCGAAACCAGCCCGGTGAGCTGTCAGAGTTCCATTGATACGCCACTGGACAAGCGCGTTTCCACGGTCGGCCTGGCGCAGCCGCATCTGGAGGTCAAGATCATCCACCCGGAGAGCGGCGACATCGTCCCGACCGGCGTTTCGGGTGAACTCTGCACGCGCGGCTATTCGGTGATGCACGGCTACTGGGAAGAGCCGGCCCGCACCGGCGAGGCGATTGATGCCGACGGCTGGATGCATACCGGCGACCTGGCCACCATGGACGCCGAAGGCTACGTCAACATCGTCGGACGCATCAAGGACATGGTGATCCGCGGCGGCGAAAATATCTACCCGCGCGAGATCGAGGAGTTTCTCTTTCGCCACCCCAAGGTGCAGGACGTGCAGGTGGTTGGCGTGCCCGACACGCGCTTTGGCGAGGAACTGTGCGCCTGGATCGTCACGAGGCCCGGTGAGACGCTGGACGAAGACGACATCCGCGATTTCTGCAAAGGCCAGATTGCGCACTACAAGGTGCCGCGTTACATTTGCTTCGTCCAGGGCTTCCCGATGACGGTGACCGGCAAGATCCAGAAGTTCATGATTCGCGATGAAATGAAAGCCCAGCTCGGGTTGGAAGAAGAAAAAACCGCCTGAAAGAAACCGGCATTACCCATGACCACGCTAGACACCCAGCTCAACGCCCGTTCCGCCGACTTCCAGGCCAATGCCGCCGCCATGCGCGCGCTGGTGGATGACCTGCATGTGCAGCTCGCCAAGGTTGCCTTGGGCGGTGGCGAGGCGGCCCGGGCCAAACACACGGCACGCGGCAAACTGCTGCCGCGTGAGCGGGTGCAGATGCTGCTCGATCCGGGCACGCCTTTTCTGGAACTCGCGCCGCTGGCCGCCCTGGGGATGTACCCCGACCGTGATGGCCGTGACAGCGCGCCATGCGCCGGCGTGATCACAGGCATCGGCCGCGTCAGTGGTATCGACTGCATGATTGTCTGCAACGATGCCACCGTCAAGGGCGGCACCTACTATCCGCTCACGGTGAAAAAACATTTGCGCGCGCAGGAGATCGCGCAGCAAAACAATCTTCCCTGTATCTACCTGGTCGATTCGGGCGGCGCCAATTTGCCGAATCAGGACGAGGTGTTTCCCGACCGCGACCACTTTGGCCGGATCTTTTTCAACCAGGCCAACATGAGCGCGCTGGGCATCGCGCAAATCGCCGTGGTCATGGGCTCCTGCACGGCAGGCGGTGCTTATGTGCCCGCCATGAGCGACGAAAGCATCATCGTCAAAGATCAGGGAACCATTTTTCTGGCGGGGCCGCCGCTGGTCAAGGCGGCGATCGGCGAGATCGTGACGGCCGAGGAACTGGGCGGTGGCGACGTGCACACCCGCCTGTCCGGCGTGGCTGACCAGCTCGCGCAAAACGACGTGCATGCGCTGGCACTGGCCCGTGCATCGGTCCGAAATTTGAATAGAAAAATGGCTCCAGCCCATATGGAGAGGGCGGTGGCAGCTCCTAAATTTGCAGCGCAAGAACTCTATGGCGTGATTCCCGTCGACACCCGCAAGTCCTATGATGTGCGCGAAATCATCGCCCGCATTGTTGATGGCAGCGAGTTTGACGAGTTCAAGGCGCGCTACGGCACCACGCTGGTTTGCGGCTTTGCCCATATTGAGGGCATGCCGGTGGGCATCATCGCCAACAACGGCATTTTGTTCAGCGAGTCGGCGCTGAAGGCCGCACACTTCATCGAGCTGTGCTGCCAGCGCAAGATTCCGCTGGTGTTTTTGCAGAACGTCACCGGCTTCATGGTCGGCCGCAAGTATGAAAACGAGGGTATTGCCCGCAACGGCGCCAAGATGGTCACGGCCGTTGCCACGGCCGCGGTTCCCAAGTTCACCATCATCATCGGTGGCAGTTTTGGCGCCGGCAACTACGGCATGTGCGGGCGCGCCTATTCGCCGCGTTTCTTGTGGATGTGGCCGAACGCCCGCATTTCGGTGATGGGTGGCGAGCAGGCCGCCAGCGTGCTGTCCACTGTGCGGCGCGATGGCATCGAGGCTAGGGGCGGCATCTGGAGCAGGGAGGAAGAAGAAGCCTTCAAGGCGCCGATACGCAGCCAGTACGAGACGCAAGGTCACCCTTACTACGCCACCGCGCGGCTCTGGGACGACGGCGTGATCGATCCGGCCGATACCCGCCGCGTGCTGGCGCTGGCCCTGAGCGCATCGCGCAATGCGCCGATTGCCGAGACGAAATTCGGCCTGTTCCGGATGTAAGCCATGAAGCACCTCCAACTCACTGTTCAGGCGGGCGTAGCGACGCTGGTGCTCAGCCGCCCCGAGGTGCGCAACGCCTTCAATGACGAAGTGATTGCCGAGTTCACCCGGGCATTCGGCGAACTCGGCGCGCGCCAGGACGTGCGCTGCATCGTGCTGGCGGCCGAGGGCCAGGCCTTTTGTGCCGGTGCCGACCTGAACTGGATGCGCCGCATGGCGGACTACACCCATGCCGAGAACCTGGCCGACGCGGCGCGGCTGGCCGAGATGCTGCGCGTGATTTACGAGTGTCCCAAGCCGACCATTGCGCGCATTCAGGGCGACGTGTATGCCGGCGGCGTCGGCCTGGTGGCCGTGTGCGATGTGGCCGTGAGCGTCGATACCGCCAGCTTTTGTCTGAGCGAAGTCAGGCTGGGGCTGATTCCCGCCACCATCAGCCCCTACGTGATTCGCGCCATGGGGGCGCGCGCGGCGCAGCGCTATTTCCTGACTGCGGAGCGCTTTGATGCGCAAGAAGCGCAGCGCATCGGTTTCATTCACAGCGTGGTGGTGGCCGACGCGCTCGATACCAGGGTGGATGAGATCGCGAAGGCGCTGGTTAATGCCGGCCCCGCGGCGGTAAAGGCCTGCAAGCTGCTGCTGCAGGACGTAGCCGGACGCGAGATATCGTCCGCGCTGATTGCCCGCACCGTGCAGGGCATCGCCGATATCCGGGCCAGCGAGGAAGGCCGGGAAGGCGTGCAGTCTTTCCTGCAAAAGCGCAAGCCGTCCTGGCTGGCTTGACTTTTCATAGCAGGTTTTCACCATGCAGTCACTCGATACCGCTCAACTGATCGCGCTGGCTGCCGCGCTGGGCTGGGCCAGCGGCGTGCGGCTGTATCTGGTGGTCCTGCTCACCGGGCTGGCCGGTTACCTGGGATGGATTCCCCTCCCGCAGGGTCTGCATTTGCTGGCCAACCCGGTAGTGATCGGAGTCAGCGGCTTCATGGTATTCGTCGAATTTTTCGCCGACAAGATTCCGGGGCTTGATTCGCTCTGGGATGTGGTGCATACCGTGATCCGCATCCCGGCCGGCGCGGCGCTGGCCGCGGGGGTGTTTGGCGCCGACCACGGCGTGATGGCGCTGGTTGCCGCGCTGCTGGGCGGCACGCTGGCCGCCACCAGCCACGCAGCCAAGGCCACGACGCGCGCGGCCATCAACACCTCGCCCGAGCCGTTCAGCAACATTGGCGCTTCCCTGGTCGAAGACAGCGCGGTTCCGGCGGGCCTGTGGCTGGCCATTGCGCACCCGATTGTTTTTATCGCCGTGCTGGCCGTGGTCCTCGTGTTCAGCGTCTGGCTGATACGACTCTGCTGGCGGTTTCTGGCCCGGCTCTTCTTGCGCGTCGCGCGCATTTTCAGCGGCAAGCCCGATGCGGGGCCGCCACCCGCGTTTTCCCGGGAATCACTCTTTTCAAAGAATGACCGACATGTTTAAAAAAATCCTGATCGCCAATCGCGGTGACCAGCGGCAACGCCGCGCAGCAGCGAAGCTAAATTGCATGGCGCGCGAAGCGTGCGCAGGCGGTTTCACCGCGAAAGTTCACCATGTTTAAAAAGATACTGATTGCCAATCGCGGTGAAATCGCCTGCCGCGTCGCCGCCACGGCCCGCCGCATGGCCATCAAGACGGTGGCGGTGTATTCGGATGCCGATGACAGCGCCAGGCATGTGCGCTTTTGCGATGAAGCCGTTCACATCGGCGGCAGCGCGCCCAAGGACAGCTACTTGCGCTGGGAACGAATCATCGCAGCGGCCAAAGCCACTGGCGCGCAGGCGATTCACCCGGGCTATGGTTTCCTGAGCGAAAACGAGGAATTTGCACAGGCCTGCCTGGACGCTGGGCTGGTCTTCATTGGTCCGCCGGCATCCGCCATCAAGGCTATGGGTCTCAAGGCGGAGTCCAAGCAGCTGATGGAAAAGGCCGGCGTGCCGCTGGTGCCCGGCTACCATGGCAGTGACCAGGCGCCCGCTTTGCTCCAGCGCGAGGCCGATCGGATCGGCTATCCGGTGCTGATCAAGGCCAGCGCGGGCGGTGGCGGCAAGGGCATGCGCGCAGTCAGCAGGCCGGAAGATTTCGACGCGGCGCTGGCTTCGTGCAAGCGCGAAGCCATCACCAGCTTTGGCGACGATGCGGTGCTGGTGGAAAAATACGCACAGCGCCCACGGCACATCGAGATTCAGGTATTTGGCGACAGCCACGGCAACTATGTGTATCTGTTCGAGCGCGATTGCTCGGTGCAGCGCCGCCATCAGAAGGTGCTGGAAGAAGCGCCTGCTCCCGGCATGACGCCAGCCATGCGCGAGCAGATGGGCCAGGCCGCGGTGGCGGCGGCGCGTGCGGTCAACTATGTCGGTGCCGGCACGGTCGAGTTTATCGTCGAGCAGCGCGCTGACGGCAGCATGAACTTCTTTTTCATGGAGATGAATACCCGACTGCAAGTCGAGCATCCCGTCACTGAAGCGATCACCGGGCTGGACCTGGTGGAATGGCAGTTGCGCGTCGCATCGGGCGAGCCACTGCCTCTCAGGCAGGAACAGTTGCGGATTAACGGCCACGCGATCGAGGCGCGCATTTGCGCCGAGAATCCCGACAACAATTTTCTGCCTGTCACCGGAACGCTGCAGGTGCTCCGGCTGCCGCCCTGCGTGGCTTTTCTTCCGCCCCTGCCGCAGGGGGAGGACGGCGGCAGGGGCCAACCGATCCGGGTTGATTCAGGCATTCGCGAGGGCGATGCCGTCAGTCCGTTCTATGACTCCATGCTGGCCAAGCTGATCGTGCATGGACAGACCCGGGAGGAAGCGCTGGCCCGGCTCGATGCAGCGCTGGCGCAAACCCGCATTGTCGGGCTCAACACCAATGTGCAGTTCTTGCGTTACGTGGTTCGCAGTTCCTCGTTTGCCCAGGCCAATCTGGACACCGCATTGATCCAGCGCGAAGAAACGGTGGTCTTCAACCAGGAACCGATCGGGCTGGCGATGACGGCTGCGACGGCGGTTGCCCAGGCGCTGCTGGGTGAGCAAGCCAGCGAAGGCGCTGATCCCTTCAGCCGCCGCGACGGCTGGCAATTGCATGGCGTGACGCAGCGGCGTTTCGAGTTCGAATTTCACGGTGAACCTGCCCGTGCCGACCTTCGCTACCTGCATGACGGCGCACTGTGGCTGGAGGTGGGCGAGGTGTCGGGCCCGCTGGTGTTTTCCCGCGTCGAAGATGCCCAGGGAAACATCGATGTCCATTTTGCGGGCCAGCGCCTGACGGCCGCGGTTTATCGGCAAAGCAGCCAGCTCGATGAGGTGGATCACGTTTTTTCAGAGCGTGGCGCCACGCAGATCACGACGATTGATTCGCTCGCCCACGCTGGCCAGAGCCACGCCGAAACCGGGCGACTGACGGCTCCCATGCCGGGCAAGGTGGTGTCATTCGCGGTCAGCGTGGGCGACAAGGTCGGCAAGGGTCAGACCCTGGCGGTGATGGAGGCCATGAAAATGGAGCACACCATCGCGGCGCCCGCCGATGGCATCGTGCAGGAGTTGCTGTATTCCCCGGGCGATCAGGTCGCCGAAGGGGCTGAGCTGCTCAAGATGGCGCTGTGAAATTTTGCCGACTGACCTGATGCGCGTCAGCTTTTGCTGCACCGGTACAACCGCCCAGCCGTGGCTGGACGGCTTGCGTGCTGCCCTGCCGGGCGCGGTGGTTGAGGTGTGGTCTGCTGGCGCGGCCGCTGCCGACCATGCGATCGTGTGGGCACCGCCCCAGCAGTTTTTTGATGAGCAGACCGGGCTCAAGGCCATCTTCAACATCGGCGCGGGGGTTGATGCGCTGATGAAGCTGCGCTTGCCGCCCGAAGTCCCGGTTGTCAGGCTCGATGATGCGGGCATGTCGGTGCAGATGGCCGAATACGTGTGTCATGCGGTGATTCGCCATTTTCGTGAGTTCGACGGCTACGAGTCCGACATGGCGCGAGGCGAGTGGTCGTATCGCAAGCCGCGCCTGCACGCTGATTTTCCGGTCGGCGTGATGGGCCTGGGCGTGCTGGGCGCGCGCGTGAGCCGGGCGCTGGCGCAGTTTGATTTTCCGGTGCTGGGCTGGAGCCGTTCCGCCAAATCCATCCCTGGTGTGCAATGCTTTTCAGGCGAGGCGGGATTCAATGATTTTCTGGCCGCCACGCGCATAGTGGTCTGCCTGCTGCCGCTGACGGCTGAGACCGAGGGCATCCTGCGGCATGACACGCTTTCCCGCCTGCAACCGGGCGGCTATGTCATCAATGTGGCGCGCGGCCGCCATCTGGTCGATGACGACCTGATCGCGCTGCTCGACAGCGGCCATCTGGCGGGCGCCATGCTCGATGTGTTTCGCACCGAGCCGCTGCCCGAGGACCATCCCTTCTGGAAGCATCCTAAAATTGCCGTGACGCCGCACACCTCGGCCCGCACACTGCGCGAGGAAAGCATTGCCCAGATTGCTGCGAAAATCCGGGCGCTGCAAAATGGAACTCCGGTTTCCACTCTCGCCGGTGTGGTTGACCCGAAAAAAGGATACTGAGCGCATGCAATTTCCCACCCAAGTCAGGCTCGTCGATGTCGGTCCGCGCGATGGCTTGCAGAACGAAAAGGCGCCGGTGCCGGCGGCCGTCAAGATCGAACTGGTGCAGCGCCTGCAGGATGCCGGCGTCAGGGACATTGAAGTCACCAGTTTTGTTTCGCCCAAATGGGTGCCGCAGATGGCCGACAATGCCGCGGTTATGGCTGGAATCCGGCGCAAACCAGGCGTGCGGTATTCGGTGCTCACGCCCAACATGCAGGGTTTTGAGGCGGCGGTGGCCGCGCCCCGGGCGCTGTGGCCCGATGAAATTGTGGTGTTTGGCGCGGCCAGCGAAGCTTTCAGCCAGCGCAACATCAACTGCTCCATCGCTGAAAGCATCGAGCGCTTTGCGCCGGTGGCACAGGCCGCCCGTGCTGCCGGAATCCATGTGCGCGGGGCCATGTCGTGCACCGTCGGTTGTCCTTACGAGGGCGAGATTGCGCCCGAGCGGGTGGGCTATCTGGCCGGGCTCATGAAGGGCATCGGCGTGCAGCACATCGGTGTGGCCGACACCATTGGCGTGGGCACGCCGCGCAAGGTGCAGCGCGCCATGGAGGCGGCGCTGCAGCACTACGGCATCGACGATGTCTCGGGTCACTTTCACGACACCTACGGCCAGGCGCTGGCCAATACGCTGGCGACGCTGGAGATGGGTGTGTGGCAGTTTGACGCGTCGATCGCCGGCCTCGGGGGCTGCCCTTACGCCAAGGGGGCGACCGGCAACGTGGCGACCGAAGATGTGGTGTACATGCTGCATGGCATGGGCATCCAGACGGGCATCGATCTGGACAAACTGCTTGACGCCGGAAAATTCATCAGCGACTTTCTGGAACGCAAACCCAACTCCCGCGCGGCAACGGCTTTGCTCAACAAGAGGGCGGGTTGATGGGTGGTTCGGAGCTGACGGCTTTGCCCGACGGGGTGCAACGCGTGGCGGCAGTGCTGCGCGACCGGGGGCACGCGCACGCGCCCGTCATGCTCGATGACGCCGCGCGCACCGCGCAGCAGGCGGCAGATGCCCTGGGGATTGCGCTGGGCCAGATTGCCAAGAGCATCATTTTTCGCCGCAAGCCGGACGATGCGGCGGTACTGGTGGTGACGTCGGGCGACCAGCGCGTCGATGAGAAAAAGGTTGAAGCGCTGGTCTGCACTGGCGGCGCGCGGCTCGCTCGCGCGGATGCCGGGTTTGTGAAGGCCCGAACCGGCTTCTCGATAGGCGGCGTTTCGCCACTCGCCCATGCCGCGCCTGTAGTGACACTGATTGACCAGTCGCTATTTCGTTTTAACGAAATCTGGGCTGCGGCGGGGCATCCCCACGCCGTGTTCCGGCTTTCGCCGCAAGCGCTTGAGCAGCTGACGGGCGCGCCGGTGGCGGATCTGGCGCTGCAAATGGCAGTGGATGCGGTGCCAGCGGTTGACAACAAGGAATTGGCGCTGCGGCGCGCCATCAGCCTGGTCACCCTGCGCGCCCGGACGGTGGGCGCGGCGGCTGACATTCCGTCGCCCTGCATTTCCGATTGCCGCATGAGCGAAGCGACCGGATGGTGCGAGGGCTGTTTTCGCACGCGCGATGAGATCGCGGCCTGGAGTTGCGCAGACGATGAGAGCAAGCGCCGCATCTGGCGCGCCATTGAGCGGCGCATGGCTGATCTGAAGGCATGACGGCGCCGGGTGATCATTTGCAGGTGCCGCAAAGCAGCATGAAACACATCACGTTTTATCTTGACTTCATTTCGCCCTACGCCTGCCTGGCGTTCGAGCGGTTGCCGCAGGCGCTGATGGGTCTGAGTTACAGCGTGACCTACAAGCCTGTGCTGTTCGCCGCGCTGCTCAAGCACCATGGGCAGCTTGGCCCGGCGGAAATCCCGGGCAAGCGGGAATGGACCTACCGTCAGGTGCTGTGGCTGGCGCACCAGCACGGCATTGCCCTCGACCTGCCGGCCAGCCATCCCTTCAATCCGCTGGCCCTGCTGCGGCTGTCGGTGGCCTGCGATGCGCGCGGCACCCCCAACCGCTACGTTTGCGAAACGCTGTTTCGTCATGTCTGGCGTGGCGGCGCGGAAGCGGCTGATCCGCAGCGGCTGGCTGCGCTGACTGCACAATTGGCGCCGCCACGTGAAGTCGATGGCGCGGAGGTCAAGGCGCAGTTGCAGGCGCACGGCGAGGAGGCCATCACGCAAGGGGTGTTTGGTGTGCCCACGCTGCTGGTTGACGGCAAGCTGTTCTGGGGTCTGGATGCGCTGCCCATGCTGCGAGCCTTCCTGCTTGGCGAAGCCTGGTTCAATGGACCTGGCTGGGATGTCGCTGCTCAGTTGGCTGTTGGTGTCTCGCGTGAAAAATAGCGCCTTTCAGAATTTCCCCTGCGGGTTGAAGAATGGCCCGGGGTTCTCAGGTGACGCTTCTGCGAGACCCGACATTATTTGAGTCATGGTGCCTGACAGCTGCGGCAGCGATGATCGGCACCGCGGCTGGCCGACTGACTGACGCACATGCTGGCCATCAGGCCCCTAAAATGGGGCCTCCAGATCGCGATTCCAGACCGGCTTTGATTTGGCCGCCTGTTCGGCCAGCAATTCAAATGGCAGCGCCTGTTTCACCAGTATGACAGTGCAGCGTGCGTCCATGGCGACCTTGATGGGCACGGTGGCCACAAAACGCTGCACTCTCAAACCGTGGGTGGCTGCGCCCATGATGATCATGCTGACCTGGTTGCCGTTGGCATAGTTCACCAGCGCCTGAGCCACGTCCCCTGACTCCAGCACATGGTAAGAGGTTTGATGGCCCGGCAAGTCCAGCGGCTGCGCCCACTGGCGCAGGTTGGCGAGGTATTTGCGATGCACGCTGGTTTCGCTGGTTTCATCACTGGATGCATTGGTTTGCCCGGGCGAGATGACGGTCACGCATGCCAGTTGCGCGCCCGGTCGCGTTCCCATGGAGCGTGCCACCGCCTCCCGTAGCGAATACAGGGTAGCGTCGATCACGTCCTTATTGGGCACCGCCACCATCACGATGGGCACCTGGGCTATCTGCCTGGCCGGCAGCGGACTGGGCCGGTATTCCATGCCGACGGCCTTGATCCAGCGCTTGAAGTGGGTAAGCAGCCCGGTGCCCCGGGTGTTTCGACCGCGTTCGGTTAGGTGGACCTGTTCGGGGTTGCGCAGGTCAAACGCCAGGTGTGCTGCCGATGGATAGCGCTTGGCGGCCTCGGGTTCCAGGCAGCGCAGTATGACCTCCTGCAGCCACTCGGGTAAATGCGGCTGCAGTTTGCGCGGCGGGACCGGGTCCATCCACAGGCGCTGGCGCAGTCCTCCGGTCGTCTGGGGCTCGCCAAACGGCAGTTCGCCAGTGGCCAACTGGTACAGCATGACGCCAATGGCGAAAATGTCACTGCGCGGGTCGCCCCGCACACCCACTACCTGTTCGGGTGCAATCCAGATGGGCGATCCAACCGCTTTGCGCAGCTGCTCAGCCAGAAGGTCGGGATAGAGCGCGTTGCACGACAAGCCAAAGTCCAGCAACACGGCGCTGCCATCGGGCCGGATGAGCACGTTGGCCGGCTTCAAATCCAGGTGGACCGTATTTTGCTGGTGCAGGCTGTGCACGGCCTGCGCCACTGCGGCGCCAAGACTGGCCAGTTCATCCACCCCCGGGAGCTCGGGCGCATCCAGCCAGTGCTGCAAGGTCCGGCCAGGCACATATTCCATGACCAGGTAGGGCACGTTTTCCAGATCACCCGCGGCCACGAAGCGCGGCACGTGCGGACCTGCGAGGACCTGCATGATCTGGTGCTCCACCTCAAAGCTGACGATGTTTTCGGCACCATCGCCGGCCGTCATGCGCGGAACCTTCATGGCCAGGGGAAAACCGGGGTCTCTGGCCCCTTCGGTGTAGCGCACCCGATAGATGTGGGCCATGCCACCTGAATGGATGCACTCCTCGATGGTGAAACCGTCCAGCTCCGTGCCGGGCTCCAGCAACTTCATTGCCCCACCTTCAGCCGGTCTGCAAAGAAGCCGGGCAGGCCGGCACGCCGGATGGCTGCCGCGGCAGCGTTGTGATCGTAGGAAACCCGGTAAAAGGTCAGGCGCGACTTGTCGGTATCAAACATGGCGTACATGGACTGCGGGTTGCCATCGCGCGGCTGGCCCACCGAGCCAATGGTGGCCAGCCAGTGCCGGTGCCGCGGCACCGGCACGGCCACGCCCGGCGTGGGCGTGAACTTCATCAAGCCAGCCCCCGCGCCACGGTAATACAGGGTTTGCGCGTGCACATGTCCGCCAAAAACATAGCGCACCTCGGGCCAGGCAGCGGCCGCGTCCAGGCTGGCAGCGGCCGCGCGCTCGTCATACACATAGCGCCAAAGCGCCGGGTCATTCACGCTGGCATGCACCAGCAATACCGCTTGCTGGCGCATGGTCAGGGGCAAGCGGTCCAGAAAATTCCGTTGACTGTCATCAAGCTGGGCGTGGGTCCATGTGGCCGTCAAGTCTCCGTTTGCGTTGGCCGCTGCCGGTGGCGCAACCGCCATCGCGTCGTGATTGCCCTTGATGAGCAATGCGCCACCGTCGGCCAAATCCCGCGCCTGCCGGACCACCGCCACCGGATCGGCGCCGTAGCCCACCAGATCACCCAGCAGCGCAAACTGCTGCGCGCCGTGCGCCCGCGCGTGTGTCAGACAGGTCTCGAAAGCCTGAATGTTGGCGTGTATGTCTGACATCAACGCCAGCTTCATGGAGTTCCTTGTTTACTCATGCCATTATCATGCCCAAACTTGCTGACGCACAGTTTGCAACGCTGTCAAACGACGCCCCTGGAGGTTTTGTCAGGCTGTAGGGCGAGCAGGCACGGGGCGTGATTGTCACGCAGGCCTTCCCCGACGAGTACTCAATTGCCTACCCGTTCATCAAGGAAGCAATGGAACTGGCCAAGGCCAGGGGACTCGATGGGATTTCTCCCGCCATGCTCAAAGGCTTTGCACCAGATCCAGGCCTACGCGTGAACGGATTCAGTCCGCACTGGATGGACGGCATGTACCAATATGACCTTGGCGGTCTGGCGGTCAGCTAAAGCCCGCAGACCACACCGGTCCATCGTCAATGCCGATGGCAAGTTCAGGCGCCGATCCCGCGGCAGCCACTAATCCGCGATTAACCCTTGAGCGCGCGCTCAAGGGGGGCGCAAGCGTTGGTCCCGGCGGCTTCCTTGATCCTTGGCAACAGCGCGAGCAGATCATCGTAGCCACCGGCTGCTTCCACGGCCAGATTCAGCCTGAAACCGCGCAAACCGAGGCTGGCTGTCACCTTTGTAGCAAGCGGCATGGCATCGCTGTAGCGCTCTTGCGGCGAACGGGTACTTACCGGCAATGCTTGCGAATCAGACGCGGAATCTGCCGCCGGATCGCCCGCGGCGGCCAGAAAACCTTGCTCAACCAGGTAATCAATATCGCTCTGGGTGATTCCGAGGGAAGCCGTTGTGGCCAGCACCTGGTCGTTCGACTTGACACCGTCAAACAGAATGAACGCCGAGCGCTGGCGTGCCGACAGCAAGGCGGACCGCGCCTTGAACGCT
>JAHFQQ010000264.1 GCA_023259235.1 Polaromonas sp.
TGCAGCAACCGCGGCCGGCGCGGCGGGCGCGGTGGGCGCAGCAGCCGGTGTCGCGGCGGATGCAGTCGCGGCCGGTGCAGCAGGGGCAGGCTCCGCAAATTTGCCGCCTGCGGCTGCCGTCATGTACACCACGGCGCGGCCGACCTCGATGTCGTCAAAACTGCCGCCACCCTGCGCTGGCATAGCGTTTTTCCCCTTGAGCGCCGAATGCCAGAGCGCCTCAAAACCGGTCTTGATGCGGGGGGCCCAAGCCGCCACATCACCGAACTTGGGAGCGCCGGCCACGCCCGCCGCGTGACAGGTCACGCATTGGGCTTTATAGACTTCTTCACCCGACTTGAGCGTGCGATTGGCATCGCGAATTTCAACCATGCCAACTTTCTGGATGCGCTGCGCCACAGCCCTTTCGGTATCATCCGCGCCTGCCGCGGGTTTGTTGCCGGAGTTCACGTAAAGCGCCAGCCCGATCATGCCAAAAATGGGAACCACGAAGGCGAAAAAAACCGCCGTCAGCAACTGCCTCGGGTTCTTGATCGGGCCAGTGTGGGCTTCGTCGTCGGTCGTGGTGGAATCGTTTGCGCTCATGGCATCCTCAAAAAAAACTGGGATTCAGGGCTATCGCAGACTGCTGCGGGGTCTGCGCCACAGAGGCGGATTATAAGCGGGGGGGCCTGGAAACCTGCACAAGCCCCTGGCCCGGCTGATAGAATCAGGCGCTCTGTGCGATGCAAGCCGGGCGCACAGGTCAATCGCCCCGATGCTTATGCCGTCCCCCGGACATCGGAGCGTGTCACTTTCAGCGTTGCGGCTGTAGCTCAGTGGATAGAGTATTGGCCTCCGAAGCCAAGGGTCGTGGGTTCGATCCCCGCCAGCCGCACCAGCAGCTTCAATATGGCCGCGACGTGTTTGGCCCGTCGATTCGGCTGGGGGCAGTCAGCCACACGTCTGATCTTGAGCGGCGACGGGTGAACGACCAATCTCGACCCAAAACGGCCCGATGGCCAGCGAAAAGCAGCCGTTGATGCGGCAGGCCTGGGCCGCTTTCCACCATGCCGGGGCAGCCCGTATCTCCGTCACCGGACCAAGTCCGGATAGAGCCTGGTCGCAATAACCAACAGCACCAAAAAAACAGCCGACATCACGCCAAAACTGGTGACCTGCGAATATATGCCGTGGCCTCCGACAATCATCGAGCCCCGCAGGGCGTCCACCAGATAAGTCAGCGGATTCACGATGGCAATCGCCTTGAGCCAGCCCGGCATCAGTTCGATCGGGTAAATCGCGTTCGACGCAAAAAACAAAGGCATGGTCAACACCTGGCCAATGCCCATGAACCTTTCCCGTGTCTTGACGATGCAGGCAATCACCAGAGAGAACGTAGAAAAAATGCACGAGCCCAGGAACACGGCAAGAGCCACGCTGACCATGGCCCAAAAATTCCACCAAATCCCCACATCCAGCACGATGGCGACCAGATAAACCACGATCGCCTGAACCAGGCCCCGCAAGCCCGCCGCGACCGCCTTGCCCAGGACCAGCGCAGTGCGCGGCGCCGGCGTGACCAGCAGCTTGTGGACGATTCCCAGATCGCGCTCCCAGATGATGGCGATGCCGTAGAAAATGGCGGAGAACAGGATGCTTTGCGCCAGAATGCCGGGCGCCATGAAATCGAGGTAACCGATGTTGCCGGTCGGAATACCACGCACCTTGCTGAAGACCTGGCCAAACACGGCCAGCCAGAGGACCGGCTGGATCGCCCGTGACAATAATTCGGTTGGGTCGCGCATCAGCTTGCGGATTTCGGCCTGCGCCACCGCCGCCGTCGCGTAAACAAAATGTCTCATGACCTACCCCAATCGCTTTGCGGTGCCCCGGGTTTCCCGAACCTCGCGATAGTGGCCGCCCTCCCCGATTACCACGCCACTGTGCGCCACGAAAACATCGCTCAAGGTCGCTTCCGGACCTACCTGATTCTTGAGATCGGCGGGTCGGCCCACCACCGCCAGCCGCCCTTGATGAAGAATCGCCAACTGGTCGCACAGGTAGTCGGCCTCTTCCATGTCATGGGTCGTGAGAAGAATCGTCATGCCCGTCGCTGCCTTCAGTTCCAGCAGCCGCTCCCAGACAGTTCGTCGTGCCACGGGATCAAGTCCGATGGTCGGTTCGTCAAGAAAAAGCACTTCCGGCCGATGCATGGTGGCCTGGGCGATTTCCAGACGCCGGATCATGCCACCGGAGTATGTTTTGACCAGGTGGGTAGCAACGGACTCCAGACCGGAAAAAGCCAAGGCCTCGTGAATACGGGCATTCCTCTCGGCGCCCCGCAAGCCATACAGACTGGCAGACAAGCCGAGATTTTCAGTCGCCGTCAGCGCGCCGTCGGCCGACAGCATTTGAGGAACGTAGCCGATGCGTTGGCGCACTTCTATGGGCTGGCTCGCCACATCAAATCCCGCGACGGTCGCTGAACCGGAAGTGGCGTCCAGCAGGGTTGTAAGGATTTTGATGGCTGTGCTTTTGCCTGCGCCGTTGGGTCCCAGCAATCCGAAGATGCACTGATGCGGAATTTTCAAATTGAGGTGATCCAGCGCGCAAAATTCGCCATATTTCTTGGTAAGTTCCCTCGTCTCGATCGGACATGTCGGATTGGTGTTGTTATTCATGACCCTCTCTATGATGAAAATCTTATGCTTGTTCAAAGGTCACAGGCGCAATTCATCGGCGGCACCTCAATGGCAGTTTGCCGCATGCAGCGATTCAGTGGTGAAAGATGAACTGATTCTGTACATCAGTGTTGCGCAATGGCGTTCATGGGGATTGATGGCTGCAAGCTCAGGATAGCGTGCGCTCAGTGCCGTGAAAACAACCCCGCCCTTAAGTTGCCATTCCCTCAACTGAAGGGAATGGAACGTCTTGGGTATCGCTGAGGGACAGCATGACGGTCCGTTCTTTGTCCGGGCCTGTCCGCCAGGTTCCAACCAGGAGATCAATTAATGGAATCCGACCCCAAATATTCGCAAATATTCGTTCTTTACCTTGACAGCAAGTTGGTGCCTGCGGCGCCCACTGCGATGTAAGCCAAAGTGCCGCGAGCCACCGCGTAGAGGTCATTTGCGGTTGCCGGCGCTGCTGCGGTCCAGGTTGAGCCATCCGTGCTGTAGAAAATTCTCCCCCCAGCGCCTACAGCCACAAACTGCGTGGCGAAAGTGACGGCATTCAGGGGGCCGGACGTTAGTGCCTGAGGCGTCCAGGTGGTGCCGTTTGCGCTGCCAAGCGCGGTACCTGCCGCAGTCACTTCGACGAATACGCCTGCGGCGGTAGCAGCCGATGTGCCATAGGCGATGCCACGCAGGTCTTCTGACGTGCCCGAAGCCACAACTGACCAGGTGATTCCATCGGGGCTTTGTACCATGGTGCCGCCCGCGCCGACTGCAAGCCAGGTGCCCGCCGTATTGGTGCCAACGTTGTACGCGCTGTGGGTTACCGCATATAAAGCGTTGGTGTTGACGGCCCCGGAGTAGGCTGCCAGGTTCCATGTGGCCCCCTGGTCAGAGCTGTAAATGATGGTGCCGCCAGCGCCGACTGCGACATTCAAACTCACACCGTCGCTCGCTATTGCGTTTAGATTGCTGGTCGTTGGAATGTTCACTGCCGACGTCCAGGTTATCGCATCAGGGCTTGTAAGCACTACGCCGCCATCGCCCACCAACTTGTAATTGACAAGAAACGAGGCTCCGTTGAGTTTGCTGCCGACTGCGTAACCGATCGGACTCCAGTTTGCACCATCAGTGCTCGAGTACATGGCGCCACCATCGCCCACCGCCACATAGACCGTGCCGAAAGCGACGCTGCGCAATGCAGCAATGCCGGTCGTCGCACCGGTAGTCCAGTTGGCGCCAGCCAGCCTGGGGGTAGCTGAAACCGCCGCCGCACCCGGCCCACCCGGACCGTCATTGGTCCTTCCATTGACCGTGAACGAATAGCTTGTGCCGTTGACCAGGCCGGACGGAATGGCATAAGGCGACGTCACGTTCATCATCGGATCAAGAGCGATGACGCCATTGATGATTTGCAGAGCGCCATTGACAGTTCTTTGAGCAGGGCACAAACCAACCCACTTTTGGGTTGCCGCGACATCGGTCGGCGCACTGAGAGTTGGCGCGCAAAACAGCCAGTATTCAACGCCCGGGACCGCGTCCCAAGTGACCGTGACACCGCCATCACCCGGGGTGACCGCAAGTCCGGTTGGTGCGGGTGCTGCGCTCCCTCCGCCACAGCCCACTAAAACCGTCAGGCCGAACAGGGCAGCAACAAGTAACTTGAATAGTCGCAAAAACATAAAAATATCCCGATGAAACGCTGCTTCAACTTCGGATGATATACCCTTCACCCTACGGCGACTGTGCAGTGAAATGACGCAAGATGCGAAATTGTGCCTGGTCAATTTCGAAGAAAAACCAAAGTCAAATTATTAGGGATTGGCGGGGGTTGCGCTTGGCATTGTCGTAAAGCTGCGGTAAAGAGGCGGCTGGCCGAAGCTCCGGATAGCAG
>JAHFQQ010000023.1 GCA_023259235.1 Polaromonas sp.
CAAGGCATTGATCTGGTGCTGCATACGGGACAAAATCCGGCATTTGAAGGATTTGCGTCCACCAGGCGGCTTGCCGGACATGCAGTGGCCGCAGATGGCAGCCGGGTTGCGCTTGCTGAGTTGCGGGGACGGCCTTTGGTGGCACTCGCAGGAATAGCAACTCCCGAGGCATTTTTTGCCATGCTCAGGGCGCGCGGCCTGACACTGGAAAAAACTGTTTCGCTGCCGGACCATCACGATTTCAAACCTGGTGAACTGACCGCTTTCGCGGGTTGTACAGTGGTTTGCACTGAAAAAGATGCGGTGAAACTGTTTCGCATGCCAGAGCTGGCGCAACTGCAGTTGCTGGCCGTGCCACTGGCATTTTCACCCGAGCCAGCCTTTTTTGCGGCACTTGACGCACTTCTGGCACCCCTGCTTGCTTCGAGGCCTTCTGAATTACCATCGCCCCATGGACACAAAACTACTTGAATTGCTGGTCTGCCCCGTCACCAAGGGGCCTCTCGAATATGACCGCGAGAAGCAGGAACTGATCTCGCGCAGCGCCCGACTGGCCTATCCGGTACGGGACGGGATACCGGTGCTGCTGGAAGATGAAGCGCGAACCCTCACGGACGAAGAACTCGGCTTGTGATCCTTCAGCAGATCTCGCCCGCATGAGCTTCACCGTTCTCATTCCGGCCCGCCTGGCCTCCACACGGCTGCCCAACAAACCCCTGGCCGACATCGGGGGCGTGCCCATGGTCGTACGCGTGGCGCAACGCGCCATGCAAAGCGCGGCCAACCGCACCGTGGTGGCCGCCGACAGCCCCGAGATCATTCACAAATGTGCCAACTTCGGCATTTTGGCGCTGCTGACGCGCACGGACCACCCAAGCGGCAGCGACCGGCTGGCCGAAGCCTGCGGCATGCTTGGCCTGGCTGACGATGAAATCGTCGTGAATGTTCAGGGGGACGAGCCGCTGATAGATCCTGGCCTCATCGACGCGGTTGCACGCTTGCTCAGTCAGCGCCCCGACTGCGCCTTGAGCACTGCCGCACATTCCATCGATCACTTCGCCGATTTTCTCAATCCGAATGTGGTCAAGGTGGTGCTCGATGCGCGCCATACCGCGCTGTATTTCAGCCGCTCCCCGATTCCGGCTGCACGCGATTTCCCCGCCCAGGCGTGGTGGCAGGACCATCAGGATGGCGGCGACCTCCCAGCCCCGTTGCGTCATGTCGGCATCTACGCCTATCGGGTCGGATTTTTGCGGCAGTTCCCCAGCCTGAAGCAAGCGCCGCTGGAACAGCTGGAGTCGCTGGAACAGCTGCGAGCCCTGTGGCATGGCTACCGGATTGCCGTGCATATCACTGACCAGGCACCCGGGCCCGGCGTCGACACACCCGAAGACCTGGAACGGGTGCGCAAACTGCTGTCTTAACCGCCGCTGCCGGCAAGCCTGTAAGCCCTCTTGACGGGGGTGCATGATATCCTTGCACGAGCCCAAGCGGACGATTTGCAGGATTCGTCGGCAGCTTTAACGCCTGCCTGATGAACGGTTGGGGCAGAACCGCCGCTTCCTGGCTTCATTTCCTGAATTCATAAAGATCCAAGGACAACCATGAGATTGATTTTGTTGGGCGCGCCGGGCGCGGGCAAAGGAACACAAGCGACTTTTATTTGCCAGAAATACGGCATTCCGCAAATTTCCACGGGTGACATGCTGCGTGCAGCCGTCAAGGAGGGAACTCCGCTGGGCATTGAAGCCAGGAAAATCATGGACTCTGGCGCTCTGGTGAGCGACGAACTGATCATCAATCTGGTGAAGGACCGCATTGCCCAGCCTGACTGTGTCAATGGATTTCTGTTCGATGGATTTCCGCGCACCATTCCGCAGGCTGACGCCATGAAAGCAGCGCACGTCAAGATTGACTATGTGCTTGAAATCGATGTGCCTTTCGATGCCATCATTGAGCGCATGAGCGGACGCCGCTCGCATGCGGCCTCGGGACGCACCTACCACGTGAAATACAACCCGCCCAGGATTGAAGGCAGGGACGACGTGACCGGCGAGCCGCTGATTCAACGTGAAGACGACAAGGAGGATACCGTGCGCAAACGACTCCAGGTGTACAGCGCCCAAACCCGTCCATTGGTGGAGTATTACTCGACCTGGGCCGGGGTTGAGCCTGACGCCGCACCGAAATACCGCGTCATCAGCGGCGTGGGCGGGGTGGACGAAATAACTGAAAGAGCTTTCGCGGCATTATCTGGCCAGGACGTGGTCGGGCCCGCGACAACCGGTCCTGGCTGAACATTATTTCAGCAACTGAAGGATCAGGCCCACCCTGGCCTTCACCGGGCTCAATCCCTTTGAATCCACCAGCGTGTCGCCCGGCCTGGGCAGGACCTGGCCATTCGGGCAGCGCGTGGCCCGCACTACCCTGACGCCCGTCGCCTGAGCCCTGAGCAATGCAGCTTCCAGCGCATGGTGCAAAGTACCGTTGCCGGTTGCGGCGACCACCAGGCCCTGCACGCCTTGAGCCAGCAGGGCCTCTACTATGGCGCCGCTGGCGCCGGCGTAGTTCATGACGATTTCCACGCGCGGCCAATCACCGGGACTGGTCAAATTTACTATCTTGTTTATGGCAATTCCTGCAGACTCTTCCGTGGCCGACGGCCAATTCCTCAACAACCTTGGAGTTCCCTCCTCCACATAGCCAAGCGGCCCGGCATCACCCGAGTTGAACGCATCGAGCTTATAGGTATGTACCTTCTGTACATCCAGCGCCCTGTGGATGGTGCCGGCACAAACGGCCACCACACCGCAGGCTCCAGGGTGGCGCGCCACCGTCATGGCGTCAAGCATGTTTTGCGGGCCATCTGGCACCAGCGCGGTGGCTGGACGCATGGCGCAGGTCAGCACCACGGGCTTGACTGGCTGACACACTGTTTGCAGGAAGTACGCGGTTTCCTCCAGCGTGTCGGTGCCATGCGTGATGACAATCCCCTGAACCTCCGGGTGGGCCAAAAAGTGGCTGACACGCTCTGCCAGCCTGGCCATGATTGGAAAGCTCATGTCCTTGCTGTCAATCTGCGCGACCTGCTCGACGATCATGGGACCGGCATGGCCCATCGCTGGAAGCTCCGCAAGCAACTGCGCAACGCCGAACTGGGCGGCGGTATAGCCGATGTTGTCCCTGACGCTCCCGGCTTGACCGGCAATGGTGCCACCGGTGCCCAAAATCACAATGTTTTGAGGGTTCATGAGAAAGAAATTTGCACTTTTATAAAAACTGGATGAAAATCCAGTAACTGGACATTAAAACAGGTGTTTCGCTGGCTGCACCAACCCGGCCAAATCGCGCAAACATGTACAACCACGGAGTTCGATTTATGAACACGCTCAGCGATTTTCAGCCCCTGCGTCCTGAAGGCCCCAAGCTCACGGCGCGCCAGCAGCAGATTCTAGAGTTGATCCAGAGCGCCATTGCCCGTACTGGCGCGCCGCCAACCCGTGCCGAAATTGCCACCGAGCTGGGTTTTCGTTCCGCCAACGCAGCCGAAGAACATTTGCAGGCCCTCGCCCGCAAGGGTGTTATCGAGCTCGTTAGCGGCACTTCGCGCGGAATACGCCTGCGCAGCGACACCCTGCGAACCTTGAATGAATCCCGAATCAAACAGTTTTCCTTGCCATTGCAAAGCCTGGCCCAGCTTGCCCTGCCTCTGGTCGGGCGGGTTGCCGCCGGTAGCCCGATTCTCGCCCAGGAACACATTGAGCAGACCTATTATTTTGAAAGCAGCCTGTTTCAGCGGCAGCCAGACTACCTGCTCAAGGTGCGCGGCATGAGCATGCGCGACGCCGGCATCATGGACGGCGACTTGCTTGCCGTCAAGCAAGCCAAGGAAGCGAAAAACGGCCAGATTGTGGTAGCGCGGCTCGGTGATGAGGTGACGGTCAAGCGCTTTCGCCGCAACAAGCACCTGATCGAATTGATCCCGGAAAATCCGGACTTCAAAACCATTGTAGTAACGCCTGGCGAGCCCTTTGAACTTGAAGGCCTGGCCGTCGGCTTGATCCGCAACACCATGCTGATGTAGCCCATTACCGCAGCCGCGCAACAGGTGGCGGGCGTTTGGCCATAAGGGACCAACACCCTGATGCAGCGGCGTTGCTGGCAACAGCCAGTCCGAAATCCTGCCTGTGTAACACCTCTCTCAAACAGGAGTTCAGCATGGGAATAGTCAGTCTTTCAGGCGCATCAATTTCACCGGTTTTCCTCGCACCAATGCGGGCGTTGGTTAACTGGTTTGTTCCCGCACAAGCGCCATTTGGCCCGCTTCCAGCCAACACCGGGGAAGCCGACGCAAAAAGGCCTCGCCCCAGCCGTCTCAGAATTGTGCGCGAATTTGACCCTGCCTCCGGCCCGGCTTGCGCTGGCCGCATGGTAATTTCCGGTCGAATGGCCGATGTCTGTGCGGAACTGGAGCGCATGGTCCAGAGCGAGACCGCAGTGCATTGAAGTTTTTCATGGCGCACCCGCACACCCATTGCCGCCACGACGAAAAAATAAGGATTTTCAGGGCGCTTGGGCGCGAGAGAAAGAAAATCTTGCAGGCACAATACCGGCATGAACATTGTGATTCTTGATGACTATCAGGATGCCGTGCGAAAACTCAATTGCGCCGCCAAACTGGATGCCTACCCGGCCAAGGTTTATACCAATACCGTCAAGGGCATAGGCCAACTTTCAGTGCGCCTCAAAGACGCTGATGTGATCGTGCTGATTCGTGAACGAACCCAGCTTAGCCGGCAAGTCATTGAAAAACTTCCCAGGCTCAAGCTGATCGTCCAGACCGGCCGGATCGGCAGCCATGTAGACATAGCCGCCTGCACGGAACGGGGGATTGCAGTGGCAGAAGGTATCGGCTCGCCAATTGCCACCGCCGAACTGACCTGGGCACTTGTAATGGCTGCCATGCGCCGAATTCCACACTATGTAGCGCATCTGAAGCACGGTGCCTGGCAGCAAGCGGGACTCAAGGCCGCATCCATGCCAGCCAATTTCGGCATCGGCTCAGTCCTTAAGGGCAAAACGCTGGGCATCTGGAGCTACGGGAAAATCGGGCAGATCGTTGCCGGCTATGGCAGGGCATTTGGCATGCGGGTCATCGTATGGGGCCGCGAAGCCTCGCGCGAGCGAGCCCAGGCCGATGGCTTTGAGCTTGCCGCCGGCAAGAAAGAATTTTTCGAACAAAGCGACGTGCTCAGCCTGCACCTGCGCCTGCTCGACGAAACTCGCGGCATTGTGACACTGGACGACCTCTCGCGCATGAAGACCACCGCGCTGCTGGTCAATACGTCGCGGGCCGAACTGATCGAAGCGGAAGCATTGATTGCCGCGCTCAACCGGGGCCGCCCAGGTCTGGCGGCTGTTGACGTTTTTGAATCAGAGCCAATTTTGCAGGGCCACGCCCTGCTCAGGCTCGAAAACTGCATCTGCACCCCACACATCGGCTATGTCGAACAGGACAGCTACGAGATGTACTTTGGCGCAGCGTTTGACAATGTCGTCAACTTCATCAAGGGTACGCCGACCAACATCGTCAATCCCGGCGCACTCCAGGTCAGGCGCTAGTACTGCAACCCGCAAGCGACGGAACAAAATGCAAGCAATGGATTCATGCCCAGGGCAAGGATTGCAACGCCGCCAGGGTGCGAAAGCGCGCCTTCATGTTTCGATATTTTCGGGTTGCAGTGCCATGCCCTGGTTTTCAACCGCGACGCATCACCGTCGCTCGACCATGCTTTAAGAAATGCCAGTAATATACAAAACCGTTGGAATTGTGGGTACCGGGGCCATGGGCCGCGGCATCGCCCAGATCGCCACCCAGGCTGGCAGCATTACCAAGTTGATGGATGCCCAGGCCGGTGCAGCGCAAAAAGCCCGCGATGCCCTCTTCGCCCAATGGGACAAGCTGGTCGAGAAGGGCCGGATCGAGGCCACCGTGGCAAACAGCCACAAGCAGCGCCTTCAGGTGGTCGACTCGCTGGCCGAACTGGCCGATTGCGACCTGATTGTGGAGGCGATCGTCGAGCGGCTGGACATCAAAAAGACACTGTTTGCCGAACTGGAATCCCTGGTTTCAGCAAGTGCTGTTCTGGCGAGCAATACCTCGTCCCTGTCGGTCACAGCCATTGCCGCAACGCTCAAGCGCCCTGAGCGCTTTGCCGGCTACCACTTTTTCAACCCGGTACCGCTGATGAAAGTCGTGGAAGTCATTGCCGGACTCAAGACCAGTCCGGCCGTCTGCAGCGGCCTGAGTGACTATGCCCGCCAGATGGGCCATACGCCGGTGCTGGCGCAGGACACCCCCGGTTTCATCGTCAACCATGCCGGGCGGGGCTACGGAACCGAGGCGTTGCGCATCGCTGGCGAAGGTATTGCCGATTTCGCCACCATAGACCGCATCCTGCGCGACCAGGCTGGCTTCAGGCTCGGCCCGTTCGAGCTGATGGACCTGACAGCACTGGATGTCTCGCATCCGGTCATGGAATCGATCTATCACCAGTATTACGAAGAAGCCCGTTACCGGCCCAGCGTGATCACCGCGCAGCGCCTGGCCGGCGGCCTGCTGGGCCGTAAAACCGGCGAGGGGTTTTACCGATATGTCGAGGGCGTCGGCCAGATTCCCACCGACGCGCTGGTCCCCGACGTGGCTGCGATGCCTCCGGTGTGGGTATCGCCGCGCGCCGCCCGGCGACCGAAGTTGCTACAGCTCTTGAAGGACCTCGGCGCAAGGATCGAAACCGACGCAACAGCGTCGCCGCAGGCGCTGGTGCTGGTCGCGCCACTCGGTTTTGACATCACAACGGTCGCCGTGGTGGAGCGGCTCGACCCGGCGCGGACGCTGGGTATTGACATGCTGGTTGACGATGCCACCACCCGGCGGCGCGTGCTGGCCACCAACCCGGCCACCCGCACCGACATGCGCGACGCGGCTCATGCCCTGTTCGCGCGGGACGGCAAGGCCGTCAGCGTGATCCGGGACAGCGGCGGATTTGTCACCCAGCGTGTTGTGGCCACCATCGTCAACATCGCCAGTGACATCTGTCAGCAAGGCATCTGCAGCCCGCAAGACCTGGAAACCGCCGTGACACTCGGTCTTGGCTATCCGCTGGGCCCGCTGGCCATGGGTGATCGTTATGGCCCGACCAACGTGCTCGAAGTGCTTTTCAACATGCAAACTGTTTATGGTGATCCGCGCTACCGCCCGTCTCCGTGGCTGCGGCGGCGCGGCGCCATCGGCCTGAGCCTGATGCACGAGGAAAGCTGAGATGTCCGGCGCCTTGAAAAGCACCAGCGTGGGCAGCACCCTCATCCTGACGCTGAGCAACCCGGAGTTCAGGAACGCGCTGGAGCCCGGAATTTACACCGCAGGCATCGAGGCCCTCAATGCAGCGGAGAACAATCCCGACATCCGCAGCGTAGTGATTACCGGCGATGGCGCAACATTTTGCGCGGGCGGGAATCTGCTCGGGCTGCAAGTCAGCCGACGCGAGTTATCCGAAGCAATGGCGCAAAGCATCGACGGCCTGCACAACTGGATTGATTCGATTCGTACCTATCCCAAACCCGTGCTCGCCGCGGTGGAGGGAGCGGCCGCGGGCGCCGGGTTTTCACTGGCGCTGTCCTGCGATTTTGTAGTCGCCGCGGACAATGCCGTATTTTTGATGGCCTGCAGCACGGTAGCGCTGTCACCCGATGGCGGCGGCAGTTGGAGCCTGGCACGCACTTTGCCGCGCGCCCTGGCCAGTGAACTGCTCATGTGCGGAGAGTGCATCGGAGCCCGGCGGCTGTATGACCTGGGCCTGGTGAACCGCGTGTCGGCTCCTGGCGATGCCCTTGCCCAGGCCCTGGAACTGGCCGAAAAACTCAATGCACGTGCCCCCAATGCGCTATCGAGCATCAAGGAACTCATCAACGAAGCGCCCGCGAATACACTGAGCCAGCAACTGGCCAGTGAACGCAATCATTTTGTCCGTAATCTGCGCCATGCCAACGCAGGGGAAGGCATCGACGCTTTTTTGCAAAAGCGTGCGCCGCGCTACCGTTAAATGACTTGAGGCCCAGGTGGCTCCAGGCCTTGGCGCGACGCGTCACCCATCCCGCGCGACACCCATGCGACAGCCATGTTTGTGCGACGCGGGTCCCGGAAGCGACAATGAACACCTTGCCAGTCACCCAAAAGACAGACCATGGATGATCCTATTCTTACGATAGACGAAAGGGCGGCCATCAATGGCGGCCGCTGGTTTTCATCCCTGTCACCCTCGCTGAGACACGATATTCTCCGATGCGCTTACGTCAAACGTTACAAGGACGGCCAACTGATAGCAGCCCGGGGCGAGGCCCCCGAGGAATGGATCGCCTGCGCCACCGGGGCGGTCCGCGTGAGTTCAACCTCGATTTCCGGCAAGCAGATCACCCTGACCTATGTCGAACCGGGTATCTGGTTTGGCGATGTCGCCATTTTCGACGGCGACCGGCGCACGCACGACGCCTATGCGCACGGCCAGACAACTGTCTTGTGTGTCGCCAAAGCCGATTTCAAGAAGATTCTGGCTTTGCATGTGGAGTTGTACGAGGCCATGCTGCGCCTGCATGCACGCCGCATCCGGCAACTCTATGGCCTGGTCGAGGATCTCAACACCCTGCCGCTGCGGGCGCGCCTGGCCAAGCAGTTGCTGCATCTGGTACGCAGCTACGGCGTTCCCAGCCTGGCCGATGGGCGCGAAGTGCGCATCGGTCTGCAACTGGCACAGGAGGAACTGGCCCAATTGCTCGGCGCCTCGCGCCAGCGGGTCAATCAGGAACTCAAGTCGATGGAACGCGAAGACGCCATCCGCATCGAGCCAGGCGGCCTGGTGGTGCGAAACCGCGAGACCCTGATGCGTATTTCCGAAGCCGAGATTGACAAATAAAGCATGAGCAACTTCGACCACTTCACGGGAACCCGGCCCGTTGCCGGCGCGCAGGCTGTTGACCAGGCGGCTCTGACTGCCTACCTGAAAAGGCATCTTGACGGTTTTGAGGGCCCACTGACACTTGAAATTTTCAAGGGCGGCCAATCCAATCCAACCTACAAGCTGATCACCCCGGGCAGGTTTTACGTGATGCGTGCCAAGCCTGGCCCGGTTGCCAGGCTGCTGCCCTCCGCGCATGCGGTGGAACGCGAATTCAAGGTCATGCAGGGCCTGCAAGGCACGGATGTGCCAGTCCCCAAAATGTATTGCCTCTGCGAAGATGAATCAGTGATCGGGCGCGCCTTTTATGTGATGGAGTATGTTGAAGGTCGTGTGCTCTGGGACCAAGCCCTGCCCGGTATGACGAAGCACCAACGCAGTGATATTTATGACGAAATGAATCGTGTGATCGCTGCCTTGCACAAAGTCAGGTTTGCCGAACGCGGCCTGGCCGATTACGGCAAGCCTGGCAACTACTTCGAGCGCCAGATTGGCCGCTGGAGCAAGCAGTACCAGGCTTCCATCACCAGCCCGATCCCCGAAATGGACAGCCTGATGCAATGGCTGCCCGCCAACATGCCAGCCAGCGCGTGCGATGAAAGCCTGGTCTCGATCGTGCACGGTGATTTCCGGCTCGACAACCTGCTCTTTCACGCCACCAAGCCGCGCGTGCTGGCGGTGCTCGACTGGGAGTTGTCCACACTGGGGCATCCGCTGGCCGACTTCAGCTATCACTGCATGGCCTGGCATATACCGCCAGGCGCATTTCGCGGCATTGGCGGACTCGATGTCGCCAACCTTGGCATCCCCACCGAGGCCGAATATATCCGCCGTTATTGCGAACGCACCGGCTTGACCACACCTGAAGCGCTGCAGGCCGACTGGAACTTTTACCTGGCCTACAACCTGTTTCGCCTCGCTGCCATTTTGCAGGGCATTGCCAAACGGGTCGAGGCCGGCACGGCCTCCAGCAGCCAGGCGGTCAGCTCTGCAGCCGGTGCTCCGGCGCTGGCAAGGATGGCTTGGGGCTTTGCACTTGAAAGCCAGGCTTGACGAGTCAGCCGGGCCGCCTGTTTCCTATTTCGCATTTCCTTTTTCACAAACACTGCCAGCGACGCCCTCATGAAAGATATAAGGAGACCCCATGGACTTTAACTACACACCCAAAGTACAGGACCTGCAGGCGCGCCTGCTCAAGTTCATGGATGAGCATATTTACCCGAACGAGGCCCGCTTCTTCCGTGAAATCGCGGAGAATCGCGCCAAGGGAAACGCCTGGATTCCAACCACAATCATTGAGGAACTTAAACCCAAGGCACGCGCCGCAGGCCTGTGGAACCTGTTCTTGCCGCACTCGCCGCGGGCTCCGGAAGGCCTGTCCAACCTCGAGTACGCGCCTTTGTGTGAAATCATGGGCCGCGTGCCATTTGCGGCCGAGGTGTTCAACTGCTCGGCACCCGACACCGGCAATATGGAAACCATTGCACGCTATGGCTCCGAGGCCAACATGGACCAATGGCTGGACCCGCTGCTCAGAGGAGAAATCCGTTCGGCCTTCCTGATGACCGAACCCGAAGTGGCTTCCTCCGATGCCACCAACATCCAGTGCCGCATCGAGCGCGATGGCGACGACTACGTGATCAACGGTCTCAAGTGGTGGTCGTCTGGTGCCGGTGATCCGCGTTGCGCGGTCTATATCGTGATGGGTAAAACCAATCCGGATGCCGGTCGCCACGAGCAGCAATCAATGATTTTGGTGCCTTCCGGCACACCGGGTGTCAACGTGATTCGCCCGCTCACGGTCTTTGGTTATGACGACGCACCGCACGGCCATATGGTGGTACGGCTGACCAATGTGCGCGTTCCCGCCGGCAACCTGCTGCTGGGCGAAGGCCGCGGCTTTGAAATTGCCCAGGGCCGGCTTGGCCCGGGGCGGATTCACCACTGCATGCGCAGCATCGGCATTGCCGAGCGCGCACTGGAGCTGATGTGCCAGCGCCTGAACAGCCGGGTGGCGTTCGGCAAGCCCATCGCGACCCAATCAGTGTGGCGTGAACACATTGCCGAAGCCCGCTGCATGATCGAGCAGGCCCGGCTGCTGACGCTCAAGGCCGCTTACATGATGGACACCGTGGGCAACAAGGTCGCCAAGGCGGAAATTGCCATGATCAAGATCGTGGCGCCCCGCATGGCCTGTCAGGTCATCGACTGGGCCATCCAGGCCCATGGCGGTGGCGGTGTGTCAGGCGATTTTCCGCTGGCCTACGCCTACGCCAGCCAGCGCACCTTGCGTTTGGCCGACGGCCCCGACGAAGTGCACCGCGCCTCGCTTGCCAAGCTGGAACTGGCCAAGCACTTGCTGAAATCCAGCGAGATCAAAATACCGGTGCTGCGTGCAAGCTGAACGGTTCGCCAGCCATTATTATGATGCTATTTAAACAATAGCTGTCTATGCCCATTCCATATGGGCAAAAGGCACTTTTCTTATAAATTTTTTGCAAGTATCCGGCTACGAAAGAATACATCCATGATCAAGGTTTACTCATGGCCAACGCCCAACGGCCACAAGGTCCACATCATGATGGAGGAATGCGGCCTTCGGCTGGGCCGTGACTGGGAAGTTGTTCCAGTCAATATCGGCGCGGGCGACCAATTCAAACCCGGGTTCCTTTCCATCAGCCCCAACAACAAGATTCCGGCGTTGAGCGATCCCGACGGCCCCGACGGCAAGCCGATTGCACTATTTGAATCGGGCGCCATCCTTCTTTACCTGACCGCCAAAACCGGCAAACTGCTGCCAAAAAGCGACCGGCTGAAATTCCAGGTGCTGCAGTGGCTAATGTTCCAGATGGGGAGCGTCGGCCCGATGCTCGGCCAAGCGCATCATTTCCGCATTTATTCGCCGGAAAAAATCGACTATGCCATCCAGCGTTACACCAACGAGGCAAGACGGCTCTACGGCGTCATGGACAGGCAACTGGCCAGCAGCAAATTCATCGCCTGTGACCGGTACACGCTGGCTGATGTAGCGATCTTCCCATGGCTGCGCAGTTGGGAAAATCAGGGCATCGACTGGAGCAACTATCCTCGACTGAAAAAGTGGTTTGACCTGGTCGGAAAACGGCCGGCCGTGCAACGCGGAGTGGAGGTGCTGGCAGAGCTGCGCAAGCCCCTTACCGGTAAACGGGAGCGCGAAGTTCTTTTTGGCAAGGCACAATTCCAGCAGCGCTGACGTCTGGATTCAAGGCCCGGACCGACCGGTCGAAGGCGTGACGCAGTCCCGCGATGCTCAACCTTCAACCTGTTTGGCCGCGGCGGTGACCTTCACTGTGCTCACCAGCGGTTGGGACTCCACCCAGCGGCGCACGCGCTCGGCATCACCCAGCCGGCTAAGCTTTCCGACGGAATCGAGAAACACCATGATCAGTTTGCGGCCTGCAATCCTGGTCTGCATCACAAGGCACTGACCGGCTTCATTGATAAAACCGGTTTTCTGCAGGCCGATGTCCCAGACCGGGTTTTTGACCAGGCGGTTGGTGTTGTTGTATTGCAGCGTGCGGTTGCCCACTTCAACCTGGAAACCGGTCGAGGTGGTCAACTCGCGCAGAATCGGGTCGCCATACGCGGCATTGACCAACGTGGCCAGATCCTGGGCACTGGACTGGTTGCTGCTGGACAGGCCGGTCGGCTCCACGTAACGGGTGTCTTTCATGCCAAGCATTTTTGCCTTGGTGTTCATCAGGCTGACAAACGTTGCCAAGCCACCGGGGTAGGTGCGGGCCAAGGCATGTGCCGCGCGATTTTCACTGGACATCAGGGCCAGGTGCAGCAGTTCGCCACGCGTGAGCGCGGCCCCCACCTTGAGCCTTGAGCGGCTTCCTTTTTCAGTATCGATGTCATCCTGCGTCACCGTGATCACTTCATCCATGGGGAGCCTGGCTTCGCTGACGATGACGCCCGTCATCAACTTGGTGAGCGAAGCAATCGGCAGCACCGCATGGTCATTTTTTCTGAACAGTACCTCATGCGTTTCCTGGTCAATGACCAGCGCGACGCTGGACTTCAAATCCAGCGGGTCCTGCGCGCTGTGCAGGCCTGCAATCTGGCCAAAGGAAGGTTGGGCAGGCACCACGGCATGAATGATGGCCCGGTGTTTGGCTCTTGCCGAAACATGGACGCTCTTGCGTGCTGAAACAACCTTTTTCGATGCCGATGTTTTTGCAACATGTGGCTTCTTGACAATCTTGTGCTTGCCGGTTGCCGCGCTGGCGGCCGGCACGCCCAATGCTGCTGATAAAACCAGGAATCCAATGATTTTTAATGCGCGATTGAACATCTGATGCGACATGGTGGATAGGGTCTGCTTTAGGTTGCAATTGGAGCGATCACCGCAGTGTATAGAAATAGAAAAAGTCACGCAATATCAAAAACTTGCGTGACCTTTTTAAAAGGGCTCTCAAATCGCGGCATTTTCAGCGCCTGAGCCGTGATCCAGAGTCGAAAATACTCTCAAGTCATTGAATACAAAGAGAATATTTTTCTGGCAGGATATATCATCCCTGTGCGGCAACACGGTCAGCTTTACTTTGAAGTTTGTTCAGCGCGCTCAGATACGCCTTCGCCGAAGCCACCACAATGTCAGGGTCTGCGCCAACGCCATTCACGACACGCCCGCTGTTTTGCAGACGCACTGTGACCTCGCCCTGGCTTTCTGTCGATCCACTGATCGCATTCACGGAATAAAGCACCATCTCCGCGCCGCTCTTGACGTGCAATTCGATGGCTTTGAGAGACGCGTCAACCGGGCCGTTGCCATCCGATTGACTTTTGACTTCCTTGCCGTCCACCGTGAAAACAATATTTGCCTGAGGGCGCTCGCCGGTTTCACTGTGTTGCGATAACGACACAAAGCCATACTGCTCATGATCATGGCTAAGGCTTTCATCGCTCACCAGCGCAAGGATGTCTTCATCAAAAATCTCGCTTTTCCGGTCCGCAAGATCCTTGAACCTGACGAACGCATTGTTGATATCGGTTTCGCTTTCCATCACGACGCCCAGCTCCTGCAAACGCTGCTTGAATGCATTGCGGCCGCTCAACTTGCCCATCACAATCTTGTTGGCACTCCAGCCCACATCCTCAGCCCGCATGATTTCATAGGTATCGCGCGCCTTGAGCACGCCGTCCTGGTGGATGCCGGAGGCATGGGCGAAGGCGTTGGCCCCAACTACGGCCTTGTTGGGCTGCACCACAAAACCGGTGATCTGGCTGACCAGGCGGCTGGCCGCCAGGATGTGTCGCGTGTCGATGCCCACGTCGAGGTCAAAGTAGTCCCTGCGCGTTTTCACGGCCATCACCACTTCTTCAAGCGAACAATTTCCGGCTCGCTCTCCCAATCCATTAATGGTGCATTCAACCTGCCGGGCTCCGCCGATCTTCACGCCTGCCAGAGAATTGGCAACGGCCATGCCAAGGTCGTTATGGCAATGCACCGACCAGACGGCTTTGTCACTGTTTGGAATGCGTTCACGCAAGTTCCTGATGAAATTGCCATAAAGCTCGGGGACGGCGTAGCCCACCGTGTCGGGTACGTTGATGGTGGTTGCGCCTTCGGCAATCACCGCCTCGATCACACGGCACAAAAAGTCGGGGTCGGAGCGGTAGCCGTCTTCAGGACTGAACTCAATGTCGGACATCAGGTTGCGGGCGAAACGCACCGAGAGTCTGGCCTGTTCAAAGACCTGCTCGGGTGTCATCCGGAGCTTCTTTTCCATGTGCAGCGCACTGGTTGCCAGGAAAAGATGCAGGCGGCCGGAGCTGGCCGGCTTGAGAGCCTCGGCAGCGCGGGAAATGTCCCGGTCATTGGCGCGGGCCAGCGAGCAAACTGTGGAGTCCCTGACCATTTCCGAGATCGCCTTGACACATTCGAAATCGCCATTGGAACTGGCTGCAAAGCCCGCTTCAATCACATCGACCTTCAGCCGTTCGAGCTGGCGGGCAATGCGCAGCTTTTCATCCCGCGTCATGGAGGCACCGGGCGACTGTTCGCCATCACGCAAGGTCGTATCAAAAATAACAAGTCGCTCAGCCATGGGGTTCTCCAATAGATTCAAAACCAGCAACCCAAAACAAAAACGGCCCGTTGCTGGTGCAAACGGGCCGTTGAATCAGGTGTACGCGTGCGCTACCGTCTCCGCCCGTCGGCAGTTAGCAGTAGCGCTAGCGAAATTCTTTTCATGAAAAGAATGTACCACAATTCATTTATGCAGGCCGCGTTCATCCGGCTCATCGGTTGAAATGGAGATAACGCTGGTCTGCTGGCCCTTGGCCTTGCGCCAGCCATACAACACGTACCCCGACAAGCCATACAGCACAAACAGGGCAAACATCACCGTCGGCGGATCAATGTTGATTACGGCAATTCCCAGGACAATCAACACGATGACCACGAACGGAACGCTACGCTTCATATGAATGTCCTTGAAGCTGTAGAACGGCACGTTGGTGACCATTGTCAGGCCGGCGTACAGTGTCAGGCCAAAAGTGAACCAGCGAACCTGAAGGCCGCTGACGCCCGCGTCGGCCATAAGCCAGATAAAGCCGACCACCAAGGCAGCGGCCGCCGGCGATGGCAAGCCCTGAAAAAACCGTTTGTCCACCACTGCGGTATTGACGTTGAAACGGGCCAGGCGCAAGGCAGCACAGGCGCAATAGACAAAGGCCCCGATCCAGCCCCATCGTCCCAGGCTGGTCAAGGCCCAAACATAGGCAATCAATGCGGGCGCCGCCCCGAAAGACACCATGTCCGACAGGGAATCCAGTTGCTCGCCAAAGGCACTTTGGGTATTGGTCATGCGGGCGACCCTGCCGTCCAGGCTATCGAGCACCATGGCTGCAAATACGCCGATGGCAGCCTGGTCAAAGCGCCCGTTCATGGCCATCACGATGGCATAAAAACCGCCAAACAGGGCTGCCAGCGTAAACAGGTTGGGCAAAATATAAATGCCTTTGCGCCGCTTGCGTGGCACCGCCTCCCCGGTCGCTGAAGTGAGTTCCTCGCCATCGTGCATGAAAATACTCCTGAAGCCGTGCTGACACCAGCAAAAAAGCCGCGCAGATTACCTGGCGCGGCTTATCCGGAAACAAAGCCTGATTGAATTAAAGACTCAGTTTCGCGTCTGGTCAACCAGCTTGTTTTTCATGATCCAGGGCATCATGGCACGGAGCTTTCCGCCCACTTGCTCTATCTGGTGCTCGGATGTCAAACGCCTGCGGCTGAGCAGCGTGGGAGCGCCGACCTGGTTCTCCAGCAAAAAACTCTTGGCGTATTCGCCAGTCTGAATGTCCTTGAGGGCAGCGCGCATAGCGTTCTTGGTGTCTTCTGTCACGATGCGCGGGCCGGTCACGTACTCGCCATACTCGGCATTGTTGGAGATGGAGTAGTTCATGTTGGCGATGCCGCCTTCATAAATCAGATCGACAATCAGCTTGAGTTCGTGCAGACACTCAAAATAGGCCATTTCAGGCGCGTAACCGGCTTCCACCAGGGTTTCAAAACCCGCCTTGATGAGCTCGACGGTACCGCCACAAAGCACCGCCTGCTCACCAAACAGGTCGGTCTCGGTCTCTTCGCGAAAGCTGGTTTCGATGATGCCGGCTTTTCCGCCGCCATTGGCCATGGCGTAGCTCAGGGCCAGGTCGCGCGCTTTCCCGGTCTTGTCCTGATGCACGGCGATCAGGTGCGGCACGCCGCCGCCGGCGGCGTAGGTGGAGCGCACCGTGTGGCCCGGCGCCTTGGGCGCGACCATCCAGACATCCAGATCGGCCCGCGGCGTAACGCAACCATAATGCACGTTGAAGCCATGCGCGAACACCAGCGATGCGCCCTGCTTGATATGCGGGGCGACGTCGTTTTTGTAAACGGTGCCAATCTGCTCGTCAGGCAACAAAATCATCACCACATCAGCGCCCTTGACCGCGTCAGCGACCACTGCAACCTTCAAGCCGGCTTTTTCAACCTTGGCCCACGACGCGCCGCCTTTGCGCAGCCCCACCACGACCTTCACACCACTGTCGTTCAGATTTTGCGCGTGTGCATGGCCCTGGCTGCCATAGCCGATGATCGCAACCGTTTTGCCCTTGATCAGGCTCAAATCACAATCCTTGTCGTAAAAAACTCTCATCTTTCGCTCCTGAGTATCTGCATTAAACAAAAAACCAGCCCGCCAATTCCGGTACCCCGAAATTGGCGCCCTCAAACTCTCAAAATCCGCTCGCCACGGCCAATGCCGCTTGAGCCGGTTCGCACCGTTTCAAGGATGGCGCTGCGGTCAATGGCTTCCAGAAACGCATCGTTCTTGGATTGATCGCCGGTCAGCTCGATCGTGTAACTCTTTTCAGTCACATCAATAATCCGCCCGCGAAATATATCAGCCATGCGCTTCATCTCTTCGCGCTCCTTGCCGACGGCGCGCACCTTGACCATCATGAGCTCGCGCTCGGTGTAAGCGCCCTCGGTCAGATCGACGACCTTGACCACTTCAATCAGTCGGTTCAGATGCTTGGTGATCTGCTCAATGACATCGTCGGAGCCGGCGGTCTGAATCGTCATGCGCGACAGGCTCGGGTCTTCCGTCGGGGCGACGGTCAGGCTTTCAATGTTGTAGCCACGGGCAGAGAACAGGCCAACCACCCGCGAAAGAGCGCCTGGCTCGTTCTCCAGCAAAACTGCAATGATGTGTTTCATAAGAAGATCCCTCTTTTCGCTGCCCTCCCCTGCGCACGGTAATGCGCAGGCTCGGCAGGCAATAGATTCGTCAGTTGATGGTTAATTTAATAAATGGCCAGGGACGGTTTAAAGGTCTTCAGACCCGAGCAGCATTTCAGTAATGCCCTTGCCGGCTTTCACCATCGGGAACACATTTTCCGTGGGGTCGGTACGGAAATCCATGAACACGGTGCGGTCCTTGAGCTTGCGCGCCTCGCGCAGCGCCGGCTCTACGTCCTGCGGCTTTTCGATCAGCATGCCGACATGCCCATAGGCTTCGGCGAGCTTCACAAAATTTGGCAATGCGTCCATGTAGCTGCTGCTGTAGCGGCCGGCGTATTCAATTTCCTGCCATTGCCTGACCATGCCCAGATAGCGATTGTTGAGCGAAACGATCTTGATCGGCGTGTTGTATTGCAGGCAGGTTGAAAGCTCCTGAATGCACATCTGGACCGAGCCTTCGCCGGTAATGCAAAACACTTCCGAATCGGGCCTGGCCAGCTTGATCCCCATGGCGTACGGAATGCCCACGCCCATGGTGCCCAGGCCGCCCGAGTTGATCCAGCGGCGTGGCTCGTCAAACTTGTAGTATTGCGCTGCCCACATCTGGTGCTGGCCGACGTCGGACGTGATGTAGGCATCAACATCCTTGGTCATGTTCCAGAGCGTTTCAACCACATGCTGCGGCTTGATCACATCACCAGTGCCAAGGCTGTACTTCAGGCAGTCGCGCTGGCGCCAGCCGTCAATCGTGCTCCACCAGCCACCCAATGCATCGGCATCGGGCTTGAGCCCGGATTCGCGAATCATTCCGATCAGCTCGGTCAGCACGTCCTTGACATCGCCCACAATCGGAATGTCAACCCTTACCCGCTTGGAAATGCTTGACGGGTCGATATCAATGTGAATGATCTTGCGTTCATTTTGCGCGAAGTGCTTGGGGTTACCAATCACCCGGTCGTCAAACCGCGCACCGACGGCCAGCAACACGTCGCAGTTCTGCATCGCATTGTTGGCCTCCAGCGTGCCATGCATGCCGAGCATGCCGAGGAATTTCTTGTCGCTGGCCGGGTACGCGCCCAAGCCCATCAGCGTATTGGTGCAAGGATAGCCCAGCATGTCCACCAGAGTGCGCAATTCCTGCGACGCATTGCTGAGCAAGACCCCACCGCCGGTGTAAATGTACGGACGCTTGGCGGCCATGAGCAGTTGCAAGGCTTTGCGGATCTGTCCTGCATGACCTTTGCGAACCGGGTTGTAGGAACGCATTTCAATGCTCTTCGGATAGCCGGCATACAGCGTCTTGTTGAACGAAACGTCCTTGGGGACATCGACCACTACAGGGCCGGGCCGACCCGTGCGGGCAATATGAAATGCCTTTTTCATGGTCTCAGCCATGTCTTTCACGTCCTTGACCAGGAAATTGTGCTTGACGACGGGGCGCGTGATGCCCACTGTGTCGCATTCCTGAAAGGCATCTAGGCCAATGACTGCCGTGGGCACCTGGCCGGTGATGATCACCATCGGAATGCTGTCCATATAGGCCGTCGCGATTCCGGTCACCGCGTTCGTCACGCCCGGCCCGGAGGTCACCAATGCAACACCGACATCGCCGGTTGCCCGCGCATAACCGTCGGCCGCGTGCACCGCAGCCTGCTCGTGACGCACCAAAATGTGCTGAATCGAGTCCTGCTTGTAAA
>JAHFQQ010000265.1 GCA_023259235.1 Polaromonas sp.
CTACACCTTTTTTGAGGTGGGGGGCAAAACGCCAGCGGCTCCAGGGGCTTCCACGGCGGATGCGCGGAATCCTGCGACGGTGAGGGTCGGTGCGTGAGCGACACGGTCAAGGGCAAAAGCGCTGCGCCGGAGGCATCGTTCTGGCGCAGTCTCAAAACCATCGCCTGGTCATTTTTCGGGATTCGCAAGCGAAGTGAATCGCAGAAGGACGCGGCGCACGCCGGCCCGTTTCACATTGTTGTCGCGGGCCTGGTGGGTGTATTGATTATTGTTGCAGGCCTGATTGTCCTGGTGAACTGGGTGGTGGCCAAATAAGGCTGCTGTCCTCACCTCGAAAGTTCTGGGAAAATTGAAAAGAATGGAGCAGAAATGAGTTCGACAACACACAGTGCGGCACCCTATTATTTTGTGCCCAAGCCGTCGCGGTACCCCGCTTTGGCCGCTTTCGGCCTGTTGTTTGTGGTCTTTGGGGCGGTCCAGTGGATCAATGGCGTTGACTGGGGTGAGTACGCCGTGGCGTTTGGCGTGGTGTGGTGGCTGGGCGTGCTATTCCAATGGTTCAGTCAAGCCGTGTCGGAGAGCGAAGGCGGGCAGTATGGCCACAAGGTCGATCTGTCCTACCGCTGGAGCATGAGTTGGTTCATATTTTCCGAGGTCATGTTTTTCGGTGCATTTTTTACGGCGCTGTGGTGGGCAAGGGCGCATTCCGTGCCGGCGCTCGGCGATCTCGACAACGCCTTGCTCTGGCCGGACTTCAAGGCAGTCTGGCCCAGTCTGGCAGCGGGGGCGACCGCGTCGCCGGCGGGCATTGTCGAGCCATTCATCACCATGACGCCATTCTGGCTGCCCACCATCAATACCGCCCTGCTGTTGAGTTCCGGTGTGACCTTGACGATCGCCCACCATGCACTGCGCGCAAATCATCGGGGCCGGGCCGTCGGCTTCATGTGGCTGACCGTATTGCTTGGGTTCGCCTTCCTGTCCGTGCAGGGGTACGAGTATTTCCACGCCTACTCCGAACTCAACCTCAAGCTCACGTCTGGCGTATATGGCACCACCTTTTTCATGCTGACCGGTTTTCACGGTTTTCACGTGTTTGTTGGCATGCTCATGCTGCTGTTCATCACCCTGCGCTTGCAAAAAGGACATTTCACGCCCGACAGGCATTTCGGTTTTGAAGGTGCTGCCTGGTATTGGCACTTTGTGGATGTTGTGTGGCTGGGCCTTTATACCCTTGTGTATTGGCTGTGAATCGGGCTCGTCAGTGGACCTGATCCACTGAGCAGGTTCATGAAATGTCAGGTTGCAAAAGTTGTCCTGCCAGTGCGGCACACCAGCCCGGCAGCGCACCAGTCAAGACAAAGGCCGCGTTGTGCGGCCTTTGTCTTTCTCCCCGTTTTTTTCAGTTGCCCGCGGGAATTCCGGTTGGATGTATATAACCGAGTTTCCAGCCGATCAAAATGCAGACAAATAGCAATACCGAGAACCCGACACGGAACGCCAAGGCATGTGCCATGTTGCTGGTTTTGCGTTTGCCGTCGCTGCCGTCCTTCAGCATGAAAAAAAGCGCGGCGGCCAGGCTGGCGATGATGGCGATAAACGCCAGGGCGACAAGGTAAGTCATGCACCGGATTATCTGTCCATGACGTCAGGCTTGCATGCCGGCCGGTTTTGGCTGATCACGCTGGCCGCGGTGCTGGTGGCGGGAACCACGTTTTCGGCGGGTCAATGGCAATTGCGCCGCGCAGCCCAGAAGGAGGCACTGCTGGCGGCCATTGAGGTCCAGGCCAGTCTTCCCGGCCTTGATACACGGGCACTGTCTGCCATGAAAGATGTGGCTGATGCCATGCACCGGCAGGCCGTCCTGATTGGCCGCTGGCGTTCAGAATACACGGTGTACCTGGACAACCGGCCCATGGGTGGCAAGGCCGGTTTTTTGGTGGTGACTCCGCTAGAGCTGCAAGGCAGCTCGCAGGTCATCCTGGTGCAGCGCGGCTGGGTCCAGCGCGATTTTCGGAACCGCAATCACCTGCCTGACGTCTTGACGCCCGAGGGCCTCGTTTCAGTGCGCGGCCGCATTGCCCCGCCACCTTATAAGCTATATGAGTTCAAGAGCGCGGAGAGCGGTCAAATCCGGCAAAATCTCGATATTGCTGCTTTCAGGAAGCAAACGGGTCTGCCGCTGTTGGAAGTCTCGCTGCTGCAAACGGGCGCGCCGAGTGAAGGTCTGTTGCGGGAGTGGCCAGCACCCGATCTGGGCGTAGACACACACTATGGCTATGCCTTTCAGTGGTTTGGCCTGTGCGGCCTGGTAGTCGTCCTGTATGTCTGGCTCCAACTGTTTATTCCGATGCGCGCCAAAGTGCGCGCCAAATGACACACACAACGCCACAATCCAAAGCCGTGACAAACGCTTCCCCAAAACCATTTTTGCAATGCAATAGTGTCGCCACTGGCAATTCGGCGAAAGACCAGCCGCTGGGCCTGACGGTGCATGCCATGCCGCTCCTGAGCCGCTCCTCCACACAACGACCCAACACCGCTGCAGGACGCTGGAAGATGCTGGCCATCCTGATGGTTTGCGCTGCCCCGGTGATCGCGTCATATTTCACGTATTACGTGATTCGACCCAAGGGTCAACCGGCATTTGGCACGCTGATTGATCCGCAGCGCCCGCTGCCCGCGATATCCACGCAGACCCTGGACGGCCAAGCCGGTGAACTGACGGCATTGAAGGGCCAGTGGCTGCTGCTGAGCGTGGCCGGTGGGGCCTGCGCTGACCGCTGCGAGAAAAACCTGTATTTCCAGCGCCAGCTGCGCGAGGCGCTGGGAAAGGAAAAAGATCGGCTGGACCGTGTCTGGCTGGTCAATGACGGTGTGGCCGTGCGCGATTCCCTGCTCCCCGCGCTGGCATCATCGACGGTATTGCGCGTGGCGCCCGCTGCGCTGGCGCAATGGCTGGAGCCCGCAACCGGCCGGCGCTTGCAGGATCACCTTTACCTGGTTGATCCGCTGGGCAACTGGATGATGCGTTTTCCGGCAGATATTGATGCAGACGCAGCGGCCAAGGCCAAGCGCGATCTGGACCGCTTGTTACGGGCCTCCAGCAGTTGGGATCAGCCGGGGCGTTAACTGTTGCCTTTTACCCTGAAAAATACTTCTATTGTCGATTTTCCACAACTATGTCCGCACCTGCCCTATACGACCTCAATCCAGCCCTGCGTCTGATGATCATGGGTCTGGTGGTGGCGCTTGGGCCGCTGGCCTGGGTCTGGGTGCGCAACAAGCATGCTCCGGTGGCGCAGCGCCTGCGGGTACTGACGCTGCTCACCCTGTTTCTGACCTTCGACCTGGTGATTTTTGGCTCCTTTACCCGCCTGACCGATTCCGGCCTGGGTTGCCCCGACTGGCCTGGCTGCTATGGCAGCGCCAGCCCGGTCGGCGCGCAAGTGCATATCGCGGCCGCGCAAAGCGCCATGCCGACCGGACCGGTCACACATTCCAAGGCGTGGATAGAAATGGTTCATCGCTACCTGGCCACCGGCGTGGGGGTGCTGATCCTGACACTCACCCTCGTGAGTTGGCGGGAACGCAAACGTGCGCATATTTCGCCGTGGTGGCCCACGGTCACGCTGGTGTGGGTGTCCCTGCAAGGCGCCTTTGGGGCGCTTACCGTCACGATGAAGCTCTTTCCGGCGATTGTGACGCTGCATTTGCTGTTCGGACTGGCTTTGCTGGCACTGCTGCGCGCCCAATCGGCGCGCTATGCCCAAGCGCAAGCCTCGTTTGTGCCTGTGGTCCTGAGCCCGGCCATGCAGCGCTTTGCGGTTGTCTCCCTTGGCTTGTTGTGGCTGCAAATTGCGCTGGGGGGATGGGTCAGTACCAACTATGCGGTGCTGGCGTGCACGGATTTTCCCAGTTGCCAGAATTCAGTCTGGCCAGCCATGGACTTCAAACAGGGCTTTACGCTATGGCGTGAGTTGGGGGTGGGTCATGACGGTGCCAATATCAGCTTCCAGGCCCTGACAGCCATTCACTATGTGCACCGTCTGGCCGCTTACGTGGTGTTTGCCGTCCTGATCGCACTCGCGATCCGCCTGCACCGACTGCCAGCGTTCCGGATCCAGGCGCGCTGGCTGGGCGGGTTGACGCTGCTGCAGGCGATCACGGGGCTGAGCAATGTGGTGCTGGGCTGGCCCCTGGTGGCTGCAGTAGCGCATACGGGGGGGGCAGGTATGCTGGTCATACTGCTCACGGGGGTGATTTTTTCAAGTCGCAGCAAGCCCCGGATGGTGCGTGCGCCAGCATTCAAAACTTCAGGATCGCCCGCATGAACGCCAGCACACGACAACTTGCATCCAATCCAGCCATCCGGCGTCCGTCCAGGTTTGCGCAGTATTACGCGCTCACCAAACCGCGCGTGGTGCAGCTTATCGTGTTCTGCGCATTGATCGGCATGTTGCTGGCGGTGCCCGGCATTCCGGCCTGGTCCGACGTGAAGCTGGCTGCGATTGCCAGCGTGGGCATCTGGCTGGTGGCAGGGG
>JAHFQQ010000266.1:0-2584 GCA_023259235.1 Polaromonas sp.
CGTTGCCATATCCTCCGGCAAAGCTCACACCCTGGCGGTCCTTCAGATGGACCACACTGGTAGCGCAGTTGACATTGATCGTAAAGTTTGTTTTGTCCACGCCGTTCGGGCCGCCCGTGTAAAGCGTGGCGATCCGGATACCGTCCTTTTCTCGAACCTGCCTGGCGTCAAAGCATTGTTGCGCGTTGGTTCGGGGGTTTTCATAGCAGGTTAGCGGCACGGCCGATGCGCTCAGGCAGGCTAGCAACGCGGCCATGAAGAGAAAGATTTTTTTCATGTCTATCTTTCGGGTTCAGAACCCAATTTTGCAAATAAGTTTATGCATATCTTCAGACCCACCGACTGTCAAATTTTCCTTCGTATAGGCTCGACAGAGACGCACCACTGTGCCACTGCGTCCGGTGAAGCGAATGGCTAACCGTAATATAGCCTGTCATCCAATCTGGCAAACCCAGTTTATCCGGCGGGATAAAACTTGACCGGCGCAAACACGAGGTAGCCGGTGAATGCCATCCGCTTGACCTCATGCCCTCCAGCCTGGGTGCCGTATCAAAACAAGGTTGCGTCATAAAACCAGTCGCCTGTATTCCCGCGTCGGAGCGCTTACCGGATCAGGCGCGCGCGATTCTCGCCCGAAGACAAACCCTATAACGCTACAACTTCAATAGCTGTTTGCGCCCGTGCCTAAAGGGTCAGAGCCCTAAAACGCTTAAAGAATCGGGTAAAAATCCGGGTTCACTTCACCCCATCGCGCAGCCGCGCAAATACCTTCCAGAACGCGGCCTCCTGCGTGGTCGCAAAGTTGATGCGCATCAGGGTGCTGGGCTGGCGGGCCGCATGAAACAGCGCGCCGGGGGCGATCAGGTAGCCCTCGTCGAGCATGCGCTGCGCCAGCGCATCGGTATCAACGCCGGTGTCAACCCAGCCAAACAATCCGGCGGGTTCGGCCGCGAAGCTGCAGCCGTGCGACAGCGCGAGCTTGACGCTGCGCCCGCGCGCTGCATCGAGCCGGCTGCGGATGCGTTCGGCGTGGCGGCGCAACTGGCCCTGGTCGATGCACCAGGCCAGCGCCTTTTCAAGCAGCGCGGGCGTGGTCAGCGTGGCGAGTAGTTTGGTGTTGAGCAGTCGCTCCACCAGTTCTGGCGGCGCGGCCATGAAACCGACGCGCCAGCCGGGCGCGAGGATTTTGGCAAAACCGCTGACATAGATGGTGCGCTGCAGGCCGTCGAGCGCGCTCAGGCGCGTGGCGTGCTCGGGCGCCAGGTGGCTGTAGGTGTCATCTTCGGCAATGTGAAAGTTGTGCTGATTGGCCAGTTGCAGCACACGGTGTGCGCTGCCGGGCGTGAGGCAGTAGCCGGTCGGGTTGTGGAACACGCTCACGCTGACAAACAGTTTGGGCTGGTGCAACTGGCAGTACTGCGCCATCACCGCCAGGTCCGGGCCGTCGGCGCGGCGCGGCACCGGCAAGATGCGCATGCCCAAAGCGGCCAGCCGGGCAAACTCCACGGCCCAGCCGGGCTCCTCGACCATCACGCAGTCGCCGGCGCGCAGCAGGGTGCGGCTGACGATATCGAGCGCATGGGTGGCGCCGACGGTGGTGATGATCTGTTCGGGCGCGGCCTGCACATTAAGCGCGCCGAGTTTTTGCGAGAGCGAACGGCGCAGGCCACCATCACCCAGGGGTTCGCCGTAGTTAAGCGAAAACTCGCGCAGCGCGCTGGCGCTGGTAACCTTGCGTACGGCCGCCCCCAGAAAGCGGGTCTCCAGCCAGGCGGGCGGAAACACGCCCACGCCAGGCTGCGGCTTGCTGCTGACCTGATGGAACATGCCGCGAATCAGGGCGGATGCGTCCACCGGCTTGTTAGCTATGTTTTTAGTAGCTGCCTGCGCCCTGTTTACGGCGGCTAATGGCATATTTAACGATGAATCCCGGACAAAGAATCCGCGATTCCTGCGCGCTTCCACCAGCCCCTGTGCCTGCAACTGGTCATACGCCGCCACCACGGTGGACGCGCTCACGCCTTGCTGCTGCGCGCACTGGCGCACGGAAGGCAGGCGCGTGCCGGAAGCCAACAAGCGGTTGCGGATACGCTCGGCAAAACGCCCGGCGAGTTGCCCGGTCAGTGACTGGGAGGCGGCTTTCATCAGCATGTGTGGGTTCCCTGGCGCTGTGGCTGTGCTGCCAAAATCAGCAGTACAGTTTGCAAAATTGTCGGTTCAACTGTATCGGTAGTGTGTTGGTTTGAACTATAAAGTCGCGGTGATGAATTGGCAAGAGTTCACCGCCTTGATGGTGCTGGCCACGGCGCTGAGCTTCACGCCCGGGCCCAACACCACGCTCTCGACCGCGCTGGCGGCCAACCGCGGATTGCGGCACGCGCTGCCGTTCATCTTCGCCGTGCCGGTGGGCTGGGCCGGGCTGCTGGGCGTCTGCGCGCTGGGCCTAGGCGCGCTGGTGCTGGCCGTGCCGCTGCTGAGCTGGGGCGTCAAGCTCATTGGCGTGGTTTACCTGCTCTATCTGGCCTTCAAATTAATGGGGGGCAGATTGCAAATCCGTTCCCAGCCGAAAGCTGGGTGGCGCGAG
>JAHFQQ010000266.1:2594-4479 GCA_023259235.1 Polaromonas sp.
TCTGGATTCTGCGCGCATGAACGTCACCTTCTGGCAAGGTGTTGCGCTGCAATTTGTCAACATCAAGGCCTGGATGCTGGCGCTGGCAATGGTGAGCGGCTGGGTTGCCGGGCGCGCCGATCCTGGGCTGCGTTTTGCCGTGCTGCTGCCGCTGATGCTGGCCTTTGCCTTTGTCAGCAACCTCACCTATGCGCTGGCGGGCTCGCTGCTGCGCAAATGGCTGTCCGGGCCTTGCGGCAGCGGCCTGCGCCTTATGTGGTTTAACCGCGCCATGGCGGCGGTGCTGGTGGTCACGGCAATCTGGATGCTTTTCATATGACGCACAGCGCCGCCGACATCAGCAAGGGCCTGTGGCTTGGCCTGCTCGGCATCGTGATTTTTTCGGTCACGCTGCCGGCGACACGGCTGGCGACGGGCACCCCCGATGCGCCGCAAATGTCGGGTGTTTTTATTGCGCTGGGCCGGGCCACAGTGGCGGCCGGGCTGTCAGCGGTGTTTCTGCTGGCCACGCGCGCGCCGCTGCCGCAGCGCCGCGACTGGGCGCCACTGGCCATCACGGCGGGCGGGGTGGTGTTTGGCTTTCCATTGTTTTCCTCGATCGCCATGCGTTATGTGGAGGCGGTGCATGCCAGCGTGATTGTCGGCGCGCTGCCGCTGGCCACCGCGGCGGCGGGCGCACTGCTGCACCGCCAGCGCCCGTCGGCCGGTTTCTGGTGGTGCGCCGCCCTGGGCACCGCGCTGGTGGTGCTTTTTGCCTTACTGCGCTCGGGTAGCGCCGCAGCCGGCCTGTCGATCAACTTTGCCGACGCGCTGTTGCTGCTCGCCATGCTGTGCGCCGCCGTGGGCTATGCCTACGGCGGAAGGCTGTCGCAGCACATGCAGGCCGAGCACGTGATTTGCTGGGCGTTGCTGATTTCCTTGCCGCTGACCCTGCCGCTGGCCCTAGTGACCTGGCCGACCGCGCCGTTGAAGGCCGGTGCCTGGTGGGGCTTTGCCTATGTGGCGGTGTTTTCGATGTGGCTGGGCTTTTTTGCCTGGTACCGCGGCCTGGCGCTGGGCGGCACGGTGCGCGTCAGCCAGGTGCAACTGGTGCAGCCGTTTTTGTCGATGCTGTTTGCCGTGCCGCTGCTCGGCGAACGGCTCGATGGCGTCACGGTGGGCTTCGGCCTGGCCGTGATTGCCACGGTGTTTATTGGAAAGAAGATGCCCGTCAATGCCGCCTCCATGGCGAAGCTGCCATCAGAGGCCTGAGATTTTGCAACCTGGGCTGCTTTTTGCGGCCCGCAAGGAGATGAGCAGCATGCAATGGACCCAAGCGCAACGCGCCAAAAAAATGAACCCGTCGGTGATCCGCGAGATCCTCAAGGTCACCGAGAAACCCGGCATCATCAGCCTTGCCGGCGGGCTGCCTTCACCCAGGACCTTTCCGGTCAGCGCCTTCAGCGCCGCCTGCGAGAAGGTGCTGCGCGAGGACGGCCCTGCGGCGCTGCAATATGCGGCCAGCGAAGGCTTTGGGCCGCTGCGCGAAATGGTCGCCGCCGGACTGCCCTGGAAGGTCGATCCGGCGCAGGTGATCATCACCACCGGCTCGCAGCAAGGGCTCGATCTGGTCGCCAAGGTGCTGATCGACGCCGGCAGCCGCGTGCTGGTTGAAACGCCGACTTACCTGGGCGCGCTGCAGGCCTTCACCTGCATGGAGCCTGACATCGTTGGCGTGGCCAGCGATGAGGGCGGCGTCGATCTGGCCGACTTGAGGGCCAAGGCCGCCGGCGCACGTTTCTTCTACGTGCTGCCCAATTTCCAGAACCCGACCGGCCGCACCCTGAGCGAAGCACGGCGTGCGGCACTGAGCCGGGAGGCCGGGCGCCTGGGCCTGCCGCTCGTC
>JAHFQQ010000024.1:0-17209 GCA_023259235.1 Polaromonas sp.
GCGCTGGCGCTCCATGTCGGCTTGTCCCATGGCGCTACGGCCGAGCAGCTTCGCGACGCCGTGCAGGCCTGGCTGATGCGCCAGGCCCGCCGGATTTTCACCGAGCGGCTGGACCATTTTGCGCCCCATCTGGGCGTGCGCTGGCGCAAGCTCAGCCTGTCCAGCGCCGGCACGCGCTGGGGCAGCGCCAGCGCCGACGGCGCCATCCGCCTGAACTGGCGGCTGGTGCATTTCAAGCTCCCGGTACTCGACTACGTGGTGGTTCACGAGCTGAGCCATCTGCGGGTGATGGACCACAGCCCGCGTTTTTGGGACACCGTGCGGGAGGCGGTACCCGACTATGCCCGGTTGCGCGGCCAGCTCAGGGAGGAAGGCATCCCGCGCTGGTAAGCCCTTGGGCTGCGAGGCTAAAGTTAGCCAGACTGCGGCGCAAAACCGGCAATAGTACCGAAAAATTGAAATTTCGAGTGGAAAAGTACTACAAACAAACGCCATTTTTGGTAACGTCATCAAAACGCGAAATTTATCAAATCAATCGAGTTAAAGTGATGACAATGCCTCAGGAAATCGTTCATGAACGATAAGCTTATCCTCGTAGTCGAAGACAATCCCGACCACCTGGAGTTGACTGTTCTGACACTTGAAAATCATGGCGTGAATGCCGAGATTGCGGTGGCGCGCGATGGCGCCCAGGCGCTGGACTACCTGTTCGGGCAAGGCAGCCATGCGGGGCGCGATACCAGCAGGCAACCGGCATTCGTTCTGCTCGACATGAAGCTGCCCAAGTTGTCGGGCCTTGATGTGCTGCGCAGCGTGCGCGCCAACCCGTTGACCACGCTGGTGCCGGTGATCATGCTGACGTCGTCCAGCGAACGCTCCGACATGGTGGCGTGCTACCAGGCGGGCGCCAGCGGCTTTGTGCGCAAGCCGGTTGATTTCCTGGAATTCACTGAAAAGCTTGATCGGCTGCAGGCCTACTGGCTGGGCGTCAATGAAGCCATCGCGGCCTGAGCGCCGCCCGCTGCCCATCCGGTTCAAACCAGCCTGCCCGATGCGGGCCAGCGCTTGGTAGACTGCCATCATGAAGCTCCAGATCTCGCTGCGCGCCCGCCTTGTCCTGTTGGTGGTGGCGGCCATTGTGCCGCTGCTTGGCCTTTCCGTTTTCAGGGCCTTGCACAACGCCGATGCCGCCGTCGAGCGGGCGCTGACCAATCTGCGGGTTGCCGTCTCGCTGGCCGCCTCGAGCCAGCAGCGGGTCACCGAGATGGCGCGTCAGGTGTTGACGGCCATCTCCAATGCGCCCGTCGTCCGGGAAGGCAAGCCGGATCCCTGCAACCGTTACCTGGGTGAACTTGGCCGGCTGATCCCCAGCTACGCCAACCTCGGTATTGTCGGAACGGATGGCTATTCGAGCTGCCACGGCCATGGCTCCGGCAACGGCGCGGCCACATACCTTGGCGACCGCGCCTACTTTCGCGATGCAGTCAGTCGCCGCAGCTTTGTCGCTGGGCAATACATCGTGGGGCGCTTTACAGGCAAACCGGCTATCCCGTTTGCGATGCCGGTGCTCGACGCGCAAGGCCGTGTCTCGTTCGTTGCCTATGCCGCCCTTGACCTGACCGAGATGGCCAGATCGATCGCCGCAATCGAGGTGCCACCCGGCGTCTCGCTGGGGATCCATGACCGCAACGGCACCCTGCTGGCCGGGACGCCCAACGTGCCGCTGCGGATTGGGCAAAAGGCCGCCAGCCCGGTTCTGCTGGAAGCGGTAAGAACCATGGGTACCGGAGTCCGCGAGGGCCTGGATGGCGCGGGCCGGCAGCGGCTGTGGGCCTTCATGCCCAGCAGCCCGCAGCCGGAGGCGGCGTTTATCGTGGCGGCCAGCATGGACCGCAGCCTGGTCGTCGGACCCAGCCTGCGCCAGTTGGAGCTTGAGATTGCCGTGCTGGCGCTGCTGGCGTTTCTGGGGGGGTGGCTGGCCTGGGGCATGGCCGGGCGCGCCATTGTGCTGCCCACCACGAAAATTCTTGCGGTCACCGGCCAGCTTCAGCAAGGGCGGCTGGACGCGCGAATCTCGCTCAATCCGCGCGACAGCGGCGGGGAATTTTCGGAAATAGCCACCAGCATCAACCGCATGGCCGACTCCTTGCAGGCACAGCGCGAGGCGCTGAAGGCGGAACTGGCGAGCAGCCAGACGGCGCGGCACAGGCTGCAGGACGCGCAGCGGCTGGGCCGCATTGGCTACTGGCAGTATGACCTTTCTACCCAATGGGTCTGGTGGTCCGATGAAATTTATGGCCTGCTGGGTCTGGAGCACGGCCAGCTTGACAACAGCTACCAGGGCTTGCTGCAGCGCGTTCATCCGGATGATCGTGTGGCGTTCGACGCGGCGCGAGACGCAGCGGTGCAGTCCGGTACCGCGCTGGACCAGGAGTTTCGCATCATCACGGCGGCTGGCGCGGTGCGCTGGATTCATCTGCTCGGCAGGGTCCATGGCTCCGACGACGGCGCGCAGCCCGCACACCGCTCGGGCGTGATTCAGGACATCACCGAGCGGCATGAGGCGCAGGCGCAAATGCGCCTGCTTGAAACCTGCATTGCCCATCTGAACGACATCGTGATCATTACCGAAGGCGAGCCGATCAGGGGCGTGGGTCGCCGCACTGTTTTTGTCAACGATGCGTTTGAGTGCATCACCGGCTACCGCCGTGAAGAGGTGCTGGGCCAATCACTGATCTTTCTGAATGGCCCCGACACGGACCGGGCTGTGCTCGACCGGATTCGCGTAGAACGCAACAAGAGGCAGCGGGTGCGGGCCGAGTTGATCAACTACACCAAGGGCGGGAAACCGTTCTGGGTTGAATTTGATAGTATGCCCGTTGAAAATCGCACGGGCAAACTGACGCATTGGGTGACGGTGGGGCGTGACGTCACTGCGCGCAAGCAGGCAGAGCAGGCATTGAGCGACAGCGAGCAGCGCTATGCGGCGCTGTTCGAGGCGGCGCCGGTGCCGATGTGGGTATTCGATGCCGACACCCACCAATTTCTGACAGTCAACCAGGCGGCAATGAAAAGCTACGGTTATTCGGCCGAGGAGTTCCGCTCGATGACGATTTCCGATATTCACCCCGAGTCTGAGCTTGGTCATTTGCACCAGATTCTGAGCAAACAGGTACGCTGGCGAAAAGGTGCTTGGCAGCATCGCCGCAAAGACGGCTCGGCGTTTCCGGTGGAGGTCGTTTCGAAGTCAGTACAACATGCCGGCCGCGCGGCGCGCTTTGCGGTCGCGCTGGACATCAGCGAGCAGGTCAAGGCCGAAAAAGACGTGGCCGAGCATCTGTTTACCTTGCAGCGCGCCGCCGATGCCGCCCAGGCCATCACCTGGCACCAGACGCTCCAGGGCGCACTGCAGGAGGTGGCCGATCAGGCGCGCGGCGTGATCGGCGCGCATCAGGCGGTGGTGAATCTTCACAAGGGCAACGATGCATGGGCGTGGGACAGCAATACCCGGTCGCTTTCCGATAAATACGCCTGCTACCGCGGCCTGCAGCATGGCCTGGACGGCAGCGGCATTTACGCGCTGGTTTGCGAAACCAACCGTTCCATGCGCCTGACGCAGGCCGAACTGGAGGCGCACCCGCGCTGGCGCGGCTTTGGCAGCTATGCCAGCCGGCATCCGCCGATGCGCGGCTGGCTGGCGGTGCCGCTGGTCGGCCATGACGGCAGGAATATCGGCCTGCTGCAACTTTCGGACAAATTCGAGGGCGAGTTTACGCAACAGGATGAATATGTGGCGCTGGAGCTGGCGCAACTGGCCTCGGCCGCGCTGGAAAATGCCCGGCTGATCGAGGAAGTGGGCCAACTCAATGCCGGGCTGGAACACAAGGTAGCTGAGCGCACCGCTGCCTTGGTACAGCAGGAGGCCATGTTCCGCGCCGTGTCCGATCAGGCGCCGCAGGTAATCTGGATGGCCGACTCGCGCGGCGTGCTCAAGTACATTAACCGGGCCTGGCTTGATCTGGCGGGTGGCAAGGCGGAGGATTGGCTGAGTGGCGACAAGAGATGGTACGAGCTCATTCATCCTGAAGACCTGCCCGTGGTCAATGAGAACTGGCGCGTAGCCAGTTCTGATTTGTCGCTGTTTTCAGGCACCCGGCGGATACGCGCCAGGGACGGCAGCTACCACGCCATGGCCTACCGGGCCTCGCCGGTGCTTGACGAGCAGGGCAAGGTGCTGTTCTGGGTTGGCATTGATGCTGACATCACCGAGATCAAGGCGGTGGAGGCCGCCCTGCGCCTGGCCAACCAGGAGCTTGAAACGTTCTCGTATTCGGTCTCGCATGATTTGCGCTCGCCGCTCAACACCATTTCGGGCTTTAGCCAGTTGCTGGCCAAGCAACTGGGCGGCAGCGGCAACGACAAGCTGCGCCATTACTTGTCGCGGATTCAGGCCGGGACGGCGCAGATGGGGCAATTGATTGCCGACCTGCTGGCGCTTTCACAAGTGTTGCGCGTTACGCTGCACCATGAGGTGGTGGACTTGTCGGCGATGGCGCGAAGTATTACCGATGACCTGCAGGCGCAACCGGGCAAGCGCCAGGTGGCGCTGCGCATTGACAGCGGCCTGCAGGCGCAGGCCGATGCGGGTCTGCTGCGGGTGGTGCTGGAAAACCTGCTGGGCAATGCCTGGAAGTTCAGCGCGCAGCAAGCGCAGGCCGAGATCAGCGTCGGCCAGACCCTGGACGCGGCCGGCGAGCCGGTGTTCTTTGTGCGCGACAACGGCGTGGGCTTTGACATGGCCTATGCCGACAAGTTGTTCACCCCGTTTCAGCGCCTGCATGCGGTAACGGAGTTTGCCGGAACCGGCATTGGGCTGGCCACCGTCAGGCGCGTGATCGAGCGGCACGGCGGCCGGCTTTGGGCTGATGCCGCACCCGGGCGCGGGGCGACATTTTTCTTCACGTTGCCCAGGCGGACGCTGCCCTGACTTGCCCCCTGACGGTCCACGCGGTTGCGCCCAACTGCAATTTCCGCAACGAAACGGCCGAATTGACTAAAATGGGAAAAATGATGAACGATACTTATTCCGTTGCTATTTATGGCCTCTGAGCCGAAATCCTTCGAGGCGGCCATCACCGCCCCAAACTTCTCAAGCGACGACTACTGTGGCACGAGTTATGCTGCCAAGGTGCTCGGCCTGTCGGTTGCCACGGTGCAATCGCTGGTTGAAAAAGGCGAAATCGAAGCCTGGAAAACGCTGGGGGGCCACCGCCGCATCGCGCTGCGGTCACTCAACGACTACCTGGCCAAAAATAGCCCGAAACTGGCGCGCGCCGACATCAACCCCCATCACCGCTTGCGCGTGCTGATTGTCGAAGATGACGAGAATAGCCGGGAGTTGTACCGTTGCCAGCTTGAGGAATGGGATTTGCCAATTGATTGCACCTGGATGACCTCGGCACTGGAGGCCCTGATGGATATTGCCAGCATGCGCCCGGATGTACTGATCACGGATTTGTCGATGCCCGGCGTGGACGGGTTTGAAATGCTCAAAGCCCTGAAACGCAATCCGCAACTGGCAGCCATGCAGATCGTGGTGATCACCGGCCTGCCGGGCCAGGCGATCGCCGAACGCGGCGGCCTTCCGCCCAATTCAAGCCTGCTGCAAAAGCCGGTCAATTTTGACTGGCTGCAGGGTTATCTGACGGCGCTCGTGGCGGCCAGCATCAAGTGGCGTTAGGGAGCCTGACAGCAACACTAAATTGGCGTGTCATTGGCACGAAACTCCCGGACCGCCGGCAGGTCTGAATCTTGCAGGAACTCAACCAGATCGCTCCCATGCACCGATCACTCAGCCAACTCAAGCACCTACTGGGCAGCAAGCCAGGGCATGGTGTGGCCAGCGTGGCGGCCGGGCAGGTGACTCAAGACGGCGGCGCGCCAGGCGCGGAACAGGCTGCAACGGAGCCGGCGCAGCGGCCCTGGGGGTCTGTGGATCCGGCCAGCAGCGGAATCGTCCGGCTCGACTTCAATGGGTGCATCACCGAGGCCAACGCGCAGGCGCTTGGAATGCTTCACGGAACGCTGGCTGACATGCTCGGCCGTGACTTTTGGGAGGTGGTGCCGCAAGACATTGCGGAGCAGTATCAGGCGGCTACCGCCAAGGCTCTGAGCTTGTCGGCGCAACACGCCTTTATTGCCAGCAATAGGTTTGATGGCAGCTGGATCGAATACAGCTTGACGCGGCAGGCTTCGGGGTTCGTTGTCAGCCTCAGGGACGTGGCTTCCACGCAGAGCCTGCTGCGCTTGCTGGACGACAGCGAAAGCTACAGCCAGCTCATTTTTGAGGCCAACCCCAACGCCATGTGGCTGTTCGAGAGCAGTTCGCTGCGGATTCTGGCAGTCAACCAGGCCGCTGTCAGGTTTTACGGCATTGCGCGCAAGGAGTTTTTGACACTGCGCGTTGGTGCGCTGTTTCCGGACGGGGAGGGCGCCGCGCTGCTCAGTGCACTGGAGTCTGGAACCGGCAGCCGGGGCGGACGCGTCAACATGCAGTTGTGCAAGCAGCGCAAGAAAGATGGGCAACTGGTGCTGGTGGAACTGGCCTGGGGCATCGTCAACCGGGACGGCCGGCAGGCAGTGCTGGTGAGCCTGGCCGATGTCACGGAGCGTCATCTGGCGGACGGCGATTTGCGGCGCGCCAATGCAAGGCTGGAGGAAGAGCTGGCACGGATGCAGGGCGAGCTCAAGAGCACTCAGCGTGATCTGGCCGCCTTTACGGCGGCGGTCACCAGCGACCTGAACGACGCCTTGCATGTGACCAACGGTTTTGCCACGACGCTGGCGGAACGGTATGGTGACGTGCTCGACGAGCAGGCGCGGCATTATGTCAGCCGCATCCAGGCCAGCACGCGCCAGTTGGCCCGGATGGTTGACGACTTGCGAACGCTGGTGCAGTTGCCGCTGCATTCGGTGCCCCTTGCAAAGACCGATCTGGTGCCGCTGTGCAAGGAGGTTATCGCTGGCTTGCGCAGGCAGGAGCCCGCCCGGGTCGTGTCGATCGAGCTGCCGGAGAGCATGCCGCTGGCCGGTGATGAGGCTCTGCTCATGAAGGCCCTGGCCTGTCTGCTGGGCAATGCCTGGAAATTCACCGCCAAAAAGGCCGAGGCCTGGATTACGGTGGCGCTGCTGCCTGGCAAGACTCCCGGTGAGCTGGTGCTGCAGGTGTCCGACAACGGGGTCGGCTTTGATGCGGCCTACAGCGGGCGGCTTTTCACCGCGTTTGTGCGCCTGCATTCGTCGGCGGACTTTCCCGGCAACGGCCTGGGGCTGGCGATTGTCAAGCGCGTGGCCGAGCGGCACGGCGGCAGGGTCTGGGCGGAAACCACCGAGCAGGTCGGATCGAGTTTTTTCATGACGCTGCCGCAGCACGCTGCCAGCGCCTCGACCAGATTGTGATGCTCTGTTTACAATAGCAACCTGTCCAGGCGGCTAGCGGGCTGCAGGCATGAAATGCTTAAGTTCCCGGTAATTCCTCGGGTGCTTCGGGGGGCCTCAGGCCACGCTGAAGCGGTAGATTCCGTCACCGTCAAGCGTGCGCCGCAACTGGCCGTCAAACCACAGCAAATGCAGATGCGCGATCGACTCGCCCATTGCAAATGTGGTCTGGTGCAGATCCAGCGCGCGTTTGAACATGACCGGCAAAATATCTGCCGCGCTGCGGGGGCGCTCGGTGCAGGCCTGTATCACCTCGGCCAGCCGGTCGCGGTGGTGTTCGTGCAATTGCCTGATCCGCGTATGCAGCCCGCGAAAGGGCCTGCCGTGCGAAGGCAGCGTCAGCGTGCCGGAGTCTACCGCCTTGAACTTGTCGATGGAGGCCAGAAACAGCGCGAGCGGATTGGCGTCGGGCTCCACGTCAAAGACGCTCACGTTGGTGGAAATGCGCGGCAGCACCATGTCGCCGCTGATCAGAATGGAAGCTTGCGCGCAGTGCAGCGCGATGTGTTCGGGCGCATGGCCATAGCCGCTGATGCAGTGCCAGTCCCGCCCGCCAATCCGCACGGCATGGCCATCCATCAGGCGGCAGAAACTGGCCGGCACTTCGGGCACCAGGCTGGGGTAATAGCCAGCCCGGGCCCTGATTTTTTCAAGCGACTGCGGGTCCGTCAGGCCGTGTGCGGCAAAAAACCGGGCGGTGCTGTCGCCGCCAAAACCGGTGGTGCTTTGCGAGCCCAGGCGTGCCGCGTAGTAATCGGTGGCGCTGATCCACATCCGGCAGACATGCTGCGCGGTGCTCCAGCGCTGGCACAACCAGTGCGCCAGGCCGATATGGTCCGGGTGCATGTGGGTCACGATGACGCGCAGAATCGGCAGCCCTTCGAGCTGGGTGGCGAAAATGGTTTCCCATTGGGCGCGCGGGGTTTCATGGCTGATGCAGCAGTCAACGAGGCTCCAGCCCTGGCGCTTGCCGCCTGCGGCATTCGTGTCGTCCATTTCATCGCGCAGCAGCCACAGGTTGATGTGGTCCAGCGCAAACGGCAAGGGCATGCGGATCCATTTGACGCCGGGTGCGATCTCCAGTGCCGTTCCTGCCTCGGGCAAGGTAGCTGCAAACGGGTAGTCGAGTTCTTGTTCGAGGAGGTTCATGCCATTTACTCGGTGGATGTTCGGGGTATATTTGACGTTTACGTAAACGTCATGTGTTGTCGATTGTAAGGAGGCCGCCCGTATTACGCTGTCGCTTCCGCTTTTCGGCCCCCGTTTGTCCCTTCCCACTTATCATGGCCACCACCTACACCATCAGCGATTTGGCAAAAGAGTTTGACCTGACCACCCGCGCCATGCGTTTTTACGAAGACATGGGTTTGTTGCAGCCCCAGCGCGTGGGAGCGGGCGGGCGCAACCGCGTTTACACCGCCCGGGACCGCACGCGGCTCAAGCTTACCTTGCGTGCCAAGCGCCTGGGCCTGTCGCTGGTGGAGGCCAGGGAGATCATCGATTCCTATGACAGCCCGCGCGACACGGCGCCTCAATTGCGCAAGTTCCTGGCCGTGCTGACCGAGCACCGCAAGAAGCTGGAAGCGCAGTTGATCGACCTGCAGGCCAATCTGGACGAGATCCGGACCCACGAAAAGGAAGCCAGAGCGCTGCTTGGCAAGGCCAGAAAATCAAAATAGGCCATAATTGACGCTCATTGACGTTTACGTAAACGTCAATCAAGAAACCATCTTTGCAAAAGGCCCAGCATATGGATATTCCCAGCGCGCCAACCGAGCTGTTCCGGCGTATCGAAGCGAGCTTTTTACGCCAGGGCATGATGCAGCATCTGGGTGCCCGGCTGGTGCGCGTCGAGCCCGGCCTGTGCGAGGTGGCGCTTGTGCATTCGGAGCGCGTGGTCCAGCAGCAGGGCGGCTTTCATGGCGGCGCCATGGGCGCGCTGGCCGACATTGCCGGCGGCTATGCGGCGCTGACGCTGGCAGCAGGCGATTCGGAAGTTACCACGGTCGAGTACAAGATCAATTTTCTGGCCAGCTTCACCGATGGCGAGTTGCGCGCGATTGGCCGTGTTGCCAGGAACGGAAAACGCATCGTTGTGACCACTGCCGAGGTGCTGCACCTGGCTGCCGACGGCAAGCAAAGTCCCTGCGCGCTGATGCAGCAGACCATTGTCCCCGTGCCCAAAACCTACTGACCCTGCGCTCGCTCCCTGTTAAATCCTCCCGAAAAAGACCCGAACCATGACCAACCTGCCAGGCCTCAATTTTCAACTCGGTGAAGACATCGACGCACTGCGCGATGCGGTGCGCGACTTTGCCCAGGCCGAAATCGCGCCGCGTGCGGCCGAGATCGACCGCAATGACCAGTTTCCGATGGACCTGTGGCAAAAGATGGGCTCGCTCGGCGTGCTGGGCATTACCGTCGGCGAAGAATATGGCGGCGCGGGCATGGGCTATCTGGCGCACATGATCGCCATGGAGGAAATCAGCCGCGCCAGCGCATCGGTTGGCCTGTCTTATGGCGCGCACAGCAACTTGTGCGTCAACCAGATCAAGCGCAACGGCACTGACGAGCAGCGGCAAAAATACCTGCCCAAACTGATCACCGGCGAGCATGTCGGTGCACTGGCCATGAGCGAGCCCGGCGCCGGCAGTGACGTCATCAGCATGAAACTGAAAGCCGAGGACAAGGGCGGCCATTACCTGCTGAACGGCAGCAAGATGTGGATCACCAACGGCCCCGACGCCGACACGCTGGTGGTTTATGCCAAGACCGAGCCTGAACTCGGTGCCGGCGGTGTGACCGCCTTCCTGATCGAAAAAGGCATGAAGGGTTTTTCCATTGCGCAAAAGCTCGACAAGCTGGGCATGCGCGGCAGCCACACCGGCGAACTGGTCTTCAACAATGTGGAAGTTCCGGCGCAAAACATATTGGGCGGCCTCAACCGCGGCGCCAAAGTGCTGATGAGCGGGCTGGACTACGAGCGCGCCGTGCTGACGGGCGGGCCGCTGGGCATCATGCAGTCGGTGATGGACAACGTCGTGCCTTACATCCATGACCGCAAGCAGTTCGGCCAGAGCATTGGCGAGTTCCAGCTGATCCAGGGCAAGGTCGCCGACATGTACACCGTGCTGCAGGCCGGGCGCTCGTTTGCCTATACCGTGGCCAAGAACCTGGACCTGCTGGGCGTGGAACACGTGCGCCAGGTGCGCAAGGACTGCGCTTCGGTCATCCTCTGGTGCGCCGAGAAGGCCACCTGGATGGCGGGCGAGGGCGTGCAGATTTTCGGGGGCAACGGCTACATCAACGAGTACCCGCTCGGGCGCCTCTGGCGCGACGCCAAGCTCTATGAAATTGGCGCCGGCACCAGCGAGATTCGCCGCATGCTGATTGGCCGCGAGTTGTTTGCCGAGACCTGCTGACAGGCTCAAGCCTTGCGGGGCAGACCGAAGTTGCGCGAACTGAACGAACTCTGTCCCCAACTGATTAAGATGCTGTCATGACCGCTTCCATTCAAGAACTTTTTAGCCACAACCGCGCCTGGGCCGAGCGGATGGAGTCTGAGCGGCCGGGCTTTTTTACCCGTCTGGTCAAGCAGCAAACCCCCCGCTACATGTGGATCGGCTGCTCCGACAGCCGTGTGCCCGCCAACCAGATCACCGGACTGGAGCCGGGCGAGGTGTTTGTGCACCGCAACGTCGGCAACATCGTGGTGCACTCGGACCTCAATGCGTTGTCGGCGATCCAGTTTGCGGTGGAGCGGCTCAAGGTGCGTGACATCATGGTGGTGGGCCACTATGGCTGCTCTGGCGTGCAGGCTGCGCTGGAAGCCGCCCGGATTGGCCTTGCCGACAACTGGATACGCCATGTTCAGGACGTCCGCCACCGGCACCGCCAGCTGCTCGACGGCTTGCCTGAAAAGACGCGCGCCAACGCCCTGTGCGACATCAACGTGATCGAGCAGGTGGTGAACGTGTCGGTCAGCACCGTGATGGTGGACGCCTGGGCACGCGGCCAGAAGGTCGCCGTGCACGGCTGGACCTTTGGCGTGCATGACGGCCTGCTGCAGGACCTGAAAATGACGGTGTCCAGCCCTGACCAGCTCGATACCCTGTACCGCAAGGCCATGGAACGTGTCTCGGATGCCTGGACTGCGCCGCGCAAAGAGGACTAGGCATGTTTCCCCAGCGCCTCGACTCGACCATTGCCTATGATATTGCCAAGGCGATGAGGGAAGGCTTTGACCGTCATTACAAGCTGTTTCGCACCGAGTCGGCGCGCGCCAAGCACCGCTTTGAAACTGCCGACTGGCACGGCCAGCAGCGGGCCCAGCGCGAACGCATCGAGTTTTACGACTTGCGGGTACGCGAGGCATCGACCCGGCTGGAACGCGAATTCAAGGCGGGTGAGCAACCCATGGAGGTCTGGCACCAGGCCAAGCTGCATTACATCGGCCTCTTGATCGATTACCACCAGCCCGAGCTGGCCGAGACCTTTTTCAATTCGGTCACGACCAAAATCCTGCATCGCAGCTATTTCCAGAACGATTTCATTTTTGTGCGGCCGGCCGTCAGCACCGAGTACATCGAAAACAGCGAACCCACCGCGCGCCCGACCTACCGGGCCTACTACCCGACCCCCGCCACCATGCGCGAGATTGTCATCCGGCTGCTGCAGGATTTTGATTTGCGCCTGGGGTTCGAGGACCTGGTGCGCGATGCCGGTTACGTAGCGCAGGCCATGAAGGCGCAATTGGGCGAGGTCAAGCTGCGCGCGAATTTCCAGATTCAGGTGCTCTCGAGCCTTTTCTTTCGCAACAAGGGCGCCTACGTGGTGGGCAAGATCATCAACGGCTTCAGCGAGCTGCCGATCGCCCTGCCGGTGCTGCATGGCGACAGCGGCAAGCTGGTGATCGATGCCGCGCTGTTTGGCGAGGATGACCTGCTGATCCTGTTCAGCTTTGCGCGCGCCTATTTCATGGTTGACATGGGCATTCCGTCAGCCTACGTGCAGTTTTTGCGCAGCATGATGCCGCGCATGCCGCGCGCCGAGATCTACAACGCGCTGGGTCTGGCCAAGCAGGGAAAAACTCTTTTTTACCGCGATTTCCTGTACCACCTGCGCCACTCCACCGACAAGTTCCGCATTGCGCCCGGCATCAAGGGCATGGTGATGCTGGTGTTCGACCTGCCCTCGTTTCCGTACGTGTTCAAGGTCATCAAGGACTACTACCCGCCGCAAAAAGACACCACGCGCGAGCAGATCAAGGCCAAATACCTGCTGGTCAAGCAGCATGACCGGGTTGGCCGCATGGCCGACACGCAGGAGTACACTTTGGTGGCGTTTCCGCGTGATCGCTTTGACGATGAGCTGATTGCCGAGATTGAAGAATTCGCGCCCAGCCAGCTTGAAATCAGCGACCGCGATGGCGACGGCCAACTGGAAGTCATCATCAAGCATGTGTACATCGAGCGGCGCATGATTCCGCTGAACATTTACCTGCAGGAAGCCTTTGACGCCGGCGTTGACGAGCCCGCCGCGAAAGGCCAGATCGAGCGTGCCGTGATCGAGTACGGCAACGCCATCAAGGACCTGGTGGCGGCCAACATCTTTCCGGGCGACATGCTGTGGAAAAATTTTGGCATCACGCGCCATGGCAAGGTAGTCTTTTACGACTACGACGAAATTGAATACGTCACCGACTGCAAGTTCCGCAAGGTGCCGGCGCCGCGTAATGCGGAAGAAGAAATGAGCGGCGAGGTCTGGTATTCGGTCGGGCCCAGGGACATCTTTCCCGAGACCTTCGAGCCTTTCCTGCTCGGCAACCCGGCGGTCCGGGAGGCCTTCATGAAGCACCACGCCGATCTTCTCGACGCGGCCTTCTGGCAGAGCCACCAGGAGCGCATCCGGGCGGGTTATGTGTTTGACGTGTTTCCATACGAGCAGGGCAAGCGCTTTGCGGTTCAGCACGGCGTGGAGCGCGCGCAATGAACCGGCGCCGCATCAAATCGGCCAACGGGGCTCCGGCCCCCGCGTAAATTTTTCACTTTTACTTTTCAAGGAGCAAATCATGTCTGATTCAATCGTTATTCTTGGTGCCGCCCGCACGCCCATGGGCAGTTTTCAGGGGGTCTTTTCCGGCCTGTCCGCCAATGACCTGGGCGGCGCGGCGATCAAGGCCGCCGTTGAGCGCTCGGGTGTTGCGCCTGAAAAAATTGATGAAGTGCTGTTTGGCAATTGCCTGATGGCCGGCCAGGGCCAGGCTCCGGCGCGGCAAGCCGGGTTCAAGGGCGGTCTGCCGGCCAGCGTGGGCGCGGTGACGATGTCAAAAATGTGCGGGTCCGCCATGGAAGCGACGCTGCTGGCCAATGACCAGCTGATCGCCGGCAGCCGTGACGTGATGGTGGCGGGCGGCATGGAAAGCATGACCAACGCGCCCTATCTGCTAGCCAAGGCCCGCGGCGGTTACCGCATCGGCCATGACCGCATTTTTGACCACATGATGCTCGACGGCCTGGAAGACGCCTACGAGGCGGGCCGCGCCATGGGCACCTTTGGCGAGCAGTGCGCGGAAAAGTACCAGTTCACCCGCGAGGCGCAGGACGCCTTTGCCATTGCCAGCGTGCAGCGCGCCAAGGCGGCCACCGAGTCCGGCGCGTTCAAGGCCGAGATCACTCCCGTCACCGTGAAGGGCCGCGCCGGCGACACCGTGATCGCCATCGACGAAGGCCCGGGCAAGGTCAAGCTCGACAAGGTCGCGACGCTCAAGCCGGCTTTCAAGAAGGACGGCACCATCACGGCGGCATCGAGCTCGTCCATCAGCGACGGCGCCGCCGCGCTGGTGCTGGCCCGCGCTTCCACCGCCAAGGCGCTCGGCGCTACGCCGCTGGCCCGCATCGTCGGCCATGCCACGTTTTCCCAGGCACCCGAATGGTTCACCACCGCGCCGGTCGGAGCGGTGCAAAAGCTGCTGAAGAAAGTCGGCTGGGCCATGGGCGACGTGGAGCTGTGGGAAGTCAACGAAGCCTTTGCCGTGGTTCCGATGGCCGCCATGAAGGAGCTCGGCATCAGCCATGAGCGACTGAACGTGAACGGCGGCGCCTGCGCGCTGGGCCACCCGATTGGTGCCAGCGGCGCGCGCATCATCGTTACGCTGCTCTATGCGCTGAAGGCAAAAGGCCTGAAAAAAGGTGTCGCCACGCTCTGCATTGGCGGCGGCGAGGCCACGGCGATAGCCATTGAAATGCTATGAATAGCAGAGCTGTCTGAGCAGATAAATAAAGGGCCGGAGGCCAATTTGATACTCAATCAGGAGCAGGAACAAGTTCGCGACGCGGTGCGCGCGTTTGCGCGGCAAGAGCTCTGGCCCCACGCCGCGCGCTGGGACAAGGAGCGCTGCTTCCCGAAAGAGGCGCACCAGGGCCTGGCGGCGCTGGGGGCCTACGGTATCTGCGTGCCCGAGGAATATGGCGGCGCCAACCTCGACTACCTGACGCTGGCGCTGGTACTCGAAGAAATTGCCGCGGGCGACGGCGGCACCAGCACGGCGATCGGCGTGACCAACTGCCCGGTCAACGCGATCCTGCTGCGCTACGGCAACGCGGCGCAGAAGAAGCAGTGGCTCACAAAGCTGGCACAGGGCCGGATGCTGGGCGCGTTCTGCCTGACCGAGCCGCACACCGGCAGCGATGCCTCGGCGCTGCGGACCACGGCAGGGAAGGATGGCGACGGCTACGCGATCAACGGCGTCAAGCAGTTCATCACCAGCGGCAAGAATGGGCAGGTGGCCATCGTCATTGCCGTCACCGACAAGGGCGCCGGCAAAAAGGGCATGAGCGCCTTTCTCGTGCCGACTGATGCGCCCGGCTATGTGGTGGCGCGGCTCGAAGACAAACTCGGACAGCATTCGAGCGACACGGCACAGATCAATTTCGACAACTGCCGCATCCCGTTTGATAACCTGATCGGCGCCGAGGGCGAAGGCTACCGGATCGCGCTGTCGGCCCTGGAAGGCGGACGCATCGGCATTGCCGCGCAAAGCGTGGGCATGGCGCGCAGCGCGTTCGAGGTGGCTCTTGGCTATGCCAGGGAGCGCCAGAGTTTTGGCACCTCAATCTTCAATCACCAGGCGGTCGGCTTCCGGCTGGCCGAATGCGCGACCAAGCTTGAAGCGGCGCGGCAACTCGTCTGGCACGCCGCCAGCCTGCGCGATGCCGGCCGGCCGTGCCTCAAGGAAGCCGCCATGGCCAAGCTGTTTGCCAGCGAAATGGCCGAGCAGGTCTGCAGCGCCGCGATCCAGACGCTGGGCGGCTATGGCTATGTGAGCGACTTTCCGGTCGAGCGCATCTACCGCGACGTGCGCGTCTGCCAGATTTACGAAGGCACGTCGGACGTGCAAAAGATCATCATCCAGCGCGCGCTGTGAGGTAGTGGCGTTCAGTTGGGACGGCCGCGCAGCCCCCGTGTTTCCGTTGGGTAAAGAATCATCAAGCTGTCTTCCCCGGTTCCGGCGCCGGCGTTAGGGTGGGCAGGCACACCACTGGGGTAGGCCAAAACCACAAGGAAAACCAGATGAAAACTTCTATCCGTACGACCCTGGCGCTGCTCACCATCACCGCGGCTGGCGCTTTTGCCAGCAATGCCTTCGCCGCCGACCCAGGCTGGGATCAGGCTCACCCCGCCCGCGCGCAGATCAACCATCGTATCGAGCACCAACACCAGCGCATCGACCAGGCGGTTCATGAAGGCAGAATGCGCCCGCGCAAGGCCGACCGGCTGCGCGCTTTCACGGAGAACGTGCGCTCGCAGGAGCAGGCCATGGCCAGCCGTCACGGTGGGCACCTGACCCCGCCCGAGCGTGACAGGTTGAACCACGAACTGGACCGCAACAGCGCAGCGATTGGCGGGTAAGCGGGGTCTCCAAATGGCTGCCGGTCGCGTTCCGCCGTTCATCGTCCTGGTGGGGCTGATCGCAGCCGGCCTGCTGGGCGGATGCAGCACACCGGGCGTTGCGGGCACCCCGATGGTTGCCGCACGGCCGGCCCCGCCGGATGCCGTCACAGCGTTCAACGAGGCCAATCACCTGACCTGGGGCGCCAACACCGCTGCGTTCGAGGAATTGCAACGCACGCCTCTCGACCTCTACCTGGCCCGGCAACTGCATCCGGCCCCGGCGCGGCTGCCGGCGGCCGTGCAGGCGCAGATCGACGGCATGATCATCAGCCAGCGTCCGATGATCGAGCTCGCGCAGGAGATGACGCAGCGCCGCAAGGACGCCGCAGCGCTGACCGATGCCGACCAGAAGGCGGCGGCGCTGCAGGCATGGCAGCGCGAGATGAACGCGTTCGGGCGCGAGGCGGCAACGCGCCACATCCTGCGAGCGTTGTATTCCCCGAACCAGATCCAGGAGCAGATGACCTGGTTCTGGATGAACCACTTCAATGTGTTCGAGCGCAAGGGCAATATCCGGGCCACGATTGGCGACTTTGAGGACGCAGCGATCCGGCCGCACGCTCTCGGCAGGTTTCGCGATCTGCTGGGCGCTGTGGCACACCATCCGGCCATGCTGGTGTACCTGGACAACGTGCAAAACGCCGCCGGCCACATCAACGAAAACTACGCCCGCGAAATCATGGAACTGCACACCATGGGCGTGAACAGCGGCTACAGCCAGCACGACGTGCAGGAACTGGCGCGCGTCATGACCGGCATG
>JAHFQQ010000024.1:17219-19001 GCA_023259235.1 Polaromonas sp.
CCGTATCTGTTGCGCCAGCCCGGCTATGTGCGCGAGGGTGCGTTCGAATTCAACCCGCGCCGGCATGACTCGGGCCCCAAGGTGTTCCTGGGCCAGCCCATCCGTAGCCACGGCGTGGCTGAGTTCGATGAGGCGCTGGACCGGCTGGCGCGCGCTCCCGCCACGGCCCGCTTCATCAGTCACGGGATGGCCGTGTACTGGCTGGCTGACGACCCGCCACCGCCTCTGGTTGAGCGCATGGCCCAAACCTTTCTGCGCAGCGACGGCGACATTGCCGCCACTTTGCAGACCCTGCTCTCCTCGCCCGAGTTCGCGCAGTCGGCCGGCCACAAGTTCAAGGACCCGATGCGCTACGTGATCTCGTCCGTGCGGCTGGCCTACAACGACAAGACGATTCTGAATGCCGGACCGATCCTGAACTGGCTGAACCGCATGGGCGAACCGCTGTACGGACACCAGACCCCCGACGGTTACCCACTCGATGCGACGGCCTGGAACAGTCCCGGCCAGATGGCCATGCGCTTTGAAATTGCGCGCACCATCGGCTCCGGCAGCGCCGGCCTGTTCAGGGGGGAGGGACCGCAGCCGCGAGAGCGGGCCGCATTCCCGCAACTGGCGAACGCGCTGTATTTTGATGCGATCAGCAAGACGCTGAGCCCGGCCACGGTGCATGCGCTGGATCAGGCGGCTTCGCCCCAGGAGTGGAACACCTTGCTGTTGTCATCACCGGAATTCATGAACCGCTGACCTGTCACTGGAGTCGCCATGAAACGTCGCAAGCTTCTCAAACTACTCGGTACGGTGCCGCTGGCGGCGGGCGCCGGCCAGCTGTGGGCCGCGCCGGCCGCGCAGTCGTGCCTGTTGATCGTGTTCCTGCGCGGCGCCTACGATTGCTGCAACCTGCTGGTGCCAACCTCCAGCAACTTCTACTACGAGTCGCGTCCCGACATCGCGGTGCCACGCCCGGGCGCCGATCCGAACACGGCGCTGTCCCTGAATGGCGACTGGGGCCTGCACCCGGTGCTGCGCGAGACGATTTATCCGCTGTACCAAAAGGGCCAGGTTGCCTTCGTTCCCTTCGCCGGCACTGACGACACCTCGCGCAGCCATTTCGAAACCCAGGACAGCATCGAGTTGGGGCAGCCACTGAATCACAGCCGGGATTACCGCTCCGGGTTCCTGAACCGGCTGGCAAGCGTGGTGAACGGGGCGGTGCCAATCGCCTTCACCGGCCAGTTGCCGCTCATGCTGCAAGGCCAGGTCCAGGTGCCCAATGCGGCACTCAAAACCGTCGCGAAAACCTCGATCGATGCGCGCCAGAGCCAGCTTATTGCCTCGATGTACCACGGTACGGCGCTGGCGTCGCGCGTTGATGAAGGCTTCTCGGTGCGCAATGAGGTGACGCGCGATCTGTCGGCCGAGATGACGGCCGCCAGCCGCGGCGCCCTCACGGCCAAAGGTTTTGTCGGTGAGTCGCGACGCATTGCGCACCTGATGGCGGATCGTTACAACATCGGCTTTGTCGATGTCGGCGGCTGGGACACGCACGTAAACCAGGGCGGCGCGCAGGGCTATCTGGCGAACCGGCTGAACGAACTGGGCTTGGGTCTGGCGGCCTTCGCGCAGGAGATGGGGCCGGCCTGGCAGGGCACCACGGTGGTGGTGATCAGCGAGTTCGGCCGCACCTTCCGCCAAAATGGCAACCGCGGCACCGACCATGGCCACGGCACGGTGTACTGGGTGCTGGGCGGGGGTGTGCGCGGCAACCGGATCGCCGGTGAC
>JAHFQQ010000267.1 GCA_023259235.1 Polaromonas sp.
TCTGGTGGTGGGATTTGCCTCCGGCTCCATTCCTTCGCTGCCGCTCAATCTCCCGCTGCTCAAGGTAGCTTCCATCGTTGGCGTGTTCTGGGGTGAGTTTGCCAAACGCGAACCCAAGGCCAACGCAGCCATGATGGCCGAGCTGGTTGACTGGTATGTCCAGGGAAGGATCGAACCGGTGATTGACCGCACCATGCCGATGGCGCAGCTCAAAGAGGCGTTTGCCCATATGGGCTCGCGCAGCGTCATGGGCAAGCTCGTCATGGTGAACTGACAAAAAAGGCGCTGAACCGTGCACCCGCTGGAGCCAATGAGATTGCACCCGACGCTGGGCTACGTCAGCCCCATGACGTTCGAGCAACGCTTGATCGCGGCCCAGCAGCAGCCAAGAAAGTCCGCGTGACGGGCAGCCTATGGAGTGCGAAAAAGGGGCAAGGTCAATGGGGGTGTGCCCCGCCCGCCCTAGTGCCTAGGTTATTGGAATTAATTCTTCGGTCCATCATTGCGCTAATGACGCCAGATTTTTAATATCGTCGTACACCTACCCTTACATCGGGCACCAAAGAAAAAAGCCTGTTATTGGTTAAATAGCAGGCTTTGCATGGATCACTTGGGGTGGCTGATGGGGCTCGAACCCACGACAACAGGAATCACAATCCTGGACTCTACCAGCTGAGCTACAGCCACCGTATCGCGCTGATTATAGCGGCAACGCCGGGCAAATTATTGCGGCACGCCCACTTCGGCCACAGCCTGCCCCGCTACCGGCTTGGCGACCAGAATTTCGGCCTTGAAGCGCTCTTTCAGTCCGTCATAATAAGCCAGAGTTTCTGCCGCTGTCCACCACTGGGCGTACTGGTTGCGTTCCTGCCGGGCGGCGGCCTCGGACGGCGCGTCGCGGGGGGCGACCTTGTTGACCTTGACGATGGCGTAGCCTTGGGCCCCCAGATCAACGCCCACAAAAGCCGGCAACACGCTCGCATCGGCGCGCAGCGCCGCATTGATCACCGGAGCTGGCAGTTTCTGCGTCTGGTCACGCGAAACCAGCAGCGCTGCTGGCATCACGGCGGATGCCGGAGCGGCCTTCCAGGCAGCCAGTTTGGCCAGGCCTTCCTTGCGTGCTTCTTCGGCTCCGCGCCGGGCCAGCCAGTGTTGGCGTACGCTGTCCTTCACTTCGGCAAATGACTGGATATGGGCTGCCGTGTACTTCACGATCCGGCCTGAGACCAGTTGGCTGGGCGCTATTTCGATGGCTTCCGTGTTGCGCTTTTTTCCGGTTGCTTCGGGTGCAAACAGTGCATTGAGAAACTTCGGATTAGCCAGCACGCCGGTTGCGCCGATGGGTGGCTGACGGGTTACATTGCTGGCGGTCTTGATGTCCAGCTTCAGTCGATCGGCGACTGGTTTGAGGCTGTCCGACTGCTCGTACACCGCATTGGTGAAAACTTCGGCGGCTTCGGCAAACTTTTTCTGGGCTTGCTGCTTTTGCAGGTCGGCTTTCAGCTCGGGCATCATCTCTTCGTAACTGCGCTGCTTCGGTGCCTTGATATCGGTCAGTTTGATGATATGGTAGCCAAAATCTGACTCCACGACATCGCTGATTTCCCCCTTTTTCATTGAGAAGGCCACATCCTCAAACGGTTTTACCATGGCGCCGCGGGCGAAGAAATCGAGGTCGCCACCTTTCGACGCAGAGCCCGGATCCTGTGAATTTTTTTCCGCCACGGCGGCAAAAGTATCCGGCGCTTTTCTGACGATCGCGAGCAATTCTTCTGCCTTGGCCCTGGCCTTGGCACGGTCGGCGGCGGGTGCAGTTTTTGGCGACGCAATCAGGATGTGGCTGGCACGGCGCTCTTCGGTGCCACTCAGGCGCTGGACGTTTTGTTCGTAATAGGTCTTGAGGTCGGCTTCGTTGACGGTGATGTTTTTGCTGACCGCATCGATATCGAGCAACACGTACTCAATGTTGGCCTGCTCAGGCGCCTGAAACAGTTTTTCGTTGGATTTATAAAACTGCTCGAGGTCGGCATCCGACGGGTTCAGCCGGGCTGAATATTCAGTGGTGTCAAAACGGGCAAGCTGAATTTCACGTTTCTCAAAATAGGCGTTCAGCGCCATATCCGCAACGGCATTGGAAGAAAATCCACTGGCAGAAATCCCGCCCAGCACCTGGCGGTTGGACAGGTCGGCACGCACGCCGGCTTCAAACATTTCAGGCGTCAATCCCTGGGTGGCCAGCAATCGGCGATAGCGTTCCATGTCGAGCGTGCCATCGGGCCGACGCATGGACGCGATCTCGGGGTTCTGATGCAACTCGCGCGCCAGGCGCTGGTCGCCGGTAGTGAGCTTGAACTTGTTCGCGGCAGCAGCAATCACGCGTTCACGCACCATCCGCTCGAGCGTAGCGTAGCGCGCCTCTGGTGAATCGAGCAGCTTGGCATCCAGCGAAGGCATGGAAGCGCGCAGCCTGTCAACTTCCTGCCGATGCGCCTGGTCCCATTCGGACTGGCTGATTTCCGTGCCGTCCACCTTGGCAACCGCGACGTGCTGCTCCCTGGAGCGGTTGTAGCCATCAAGGCCAAACAACACAAAAGACGGAACAATCAGCAGAAACAGCAACGCCATGGTGATTTTGGTGTGCTTGCGAATCAAATCAAACATCTGAAATATCCTGTAGAACTGCCTTACGGCAAAAAACCACGGCCGAAACAACAAAAAAGGCGAACCCGGGTTCGCCTTTTTGTTGTGGGTGGTGGGTGCTGACGGGCTCGAACCGCCGACCTACGTCGTGTAAGGGCGCTGCTCTACCAACTGAGCTAAGCACCCCACCTTAAACCTCTTGATCAGTTCAAAGCATCCTTGAGCGCTTTGCCCGGTCGGAATTTTGGAACTTTGGCTGCCTTGATTTTAATCGCATCGCCAGTGCGCGGATTGCGCCCCGTGCGGGCAGCACGTTTTCCCACGGCAAAAGTGCCAAAACCTACCAGAGAGACGGAGCCTCCTTTTTTCAGGGTGGTTTTCACGGCACCGATGGTTGATTCCAGCGCACGCGTGGCGGCGGCTTTGGAAATATCGGCATGTTTGGCAATGTGCTCGATCAGTTCAGTCTTGTTCACAAGGGGCCCCTCGTTGATTGTTAGGTTAAGTGTGGTTGTCGCTAAAAAAATATCTCCTGGGACACTGCAATGGAGATGTCAGCAGGAGCGGCATGCGCAGGTTTTTCTGCTGGCTCCCATTAGAGCCACGGACTTCCCGCCTGTCAATACGGCATCAGGTTTTTACAACATGCGAAGGTGGATTCCAGACATTTTTTCCCATATCATGGGTTCGCCGTCAGCATGAGATGCAACTTGCACGTCTGGCCACGACCGCCTTTACCCTGCAGCCACGGCTGCGGCAATGGCCTGGCCGACATCCACCGTGCCGGCCCGCCCGCCCAGGTCGGGAGTCCGTGGCGCACCATCTTCAGGCCGCAAGACTTTCTCAATGGCGGCAACAATACCGTCGTGCGCATTCTTGTGCCCCAGAAACTCAAGCATCATGGCGCCGCACCAGATCTGCCCGATGGGGTTGGCGATATTGCGCCCGGCAATGTCGGGGGCCGAACCATGCACTGGCTCGAACAGCGAGGGGAACTTGCGCTCTGGATTGAGGTTGGCGCTCGGTGCAATGCCGATGGTTCCGGTGCAGGCGGGCCCCAGATCGCTCAGGATATCGCCGAACAGGTTGCTGGCCACCACCACGTCGAAAAAATCCGGACGCTGTACAAAATGTGCCGTCAGAATGTCAATATGAAACTTGTCGAGCTGAATCGCCGGATAGGCCTTGGCCATCTCGGCCACACGTTCATCCCAGTACGGCATGGAAATTGAAATGCCGTTGGACTTGGTCGCGCTGGTCAGGTGTTTTTTGGGCCGCGACTGCGCCAACTCAAACGCGAACCTCAGCACGCGGTCTACCCCGATGCGGGTAAATACCGACTCCTGCAGGACGAACTCACGATCGGTTCCCGGAAACGCCTTGCCGCCAATGCTGGAATACTCGCCTTCAGTATTTTCGCGGACGATGTAAAAATCAATCTCGCCCGGTTGACGCGGGCTGCCATCGCGCCTGACCACCGGAGCAATGATGCCGGGCATCAGCCGTGCGGGGCGCAAATTGATGTACTGGTCGAACTCGCGCCGAAACAGCAGCAGCGAACCCCACAAGGAAACATGATCGGCGATTTTTTCCGGCCAGCCTACCGCGCCAAAATAGATCGCATCATGTCCGCCGATCTGTTCTTTCCAGTTGTCTGGCAACATTTTTCCGTGCTTTGCAAAATAGTCCCAGCTGGAGAAATCAAAATGGTCAAAGTGCAGGTCAATGCCGTACTTGAGCGCGGCCGCTTCCATCACGCGAATGCCTTCGGGCATCACCTCCTTTCCGATTCCGTCACCGGCAAT